>JAEWBE010000072.1 GCA_023391275.1 Bacillota bacterium
AGTCAAAATAATCCACTGTATACCGCATTCCTCTTCCATGGGGGAACAGATCAGTTTTGCTGAAAGACCGAATGCCGCCAAATGTTGCTTTGCCTTTTCAATCTGTTCTTTTGAAAGATCTATGCCCCATAGTTCAGATGCTTTACGTTCCCCCAGATATTGCAGGGAATGACCCGTTCCACAGCCTATCTCCAATATCTTTTTTCCGGAGACATCGCCGAAAAGCTGACATTTTTCTTCTGAAACAAATGCTCCATATTTAGGGAGTGCGGTTGTTCCTAAAATGTCGTTTCCTTTTGTGTCCCAAAAGAGACAGTTCGTTTGATGAATAGTATCCTTGTCCATATCAATTGAGATGGCGCAGCCGACCTCGTCTGCACCTATAATGTTCGTTCTATTAACAGAATTCTTGTCCATATTGGTACCATCCTTAAATATAAGCAACTAGATTGTGCTTCCAATGAATGTCATAAACATTATGCGAAGTTTGTTCTTGCTTTTCTAACACAGATTGATGGTCTAATGCACAGTTCAGAGAGCTGTGTGAGCTTCGTATATTTTTCTTATCTTTACAGAATGAATTATATCATACGGAGCAAAAAGTGCAACATAGCGTTATAGGACGAATCAAGGCTATAAAATACAACGTCCTAATCTATATTCAGTTTATTGTTGCATAAAGGCGGTATGCTTACCCCTTTGCAAGGTTCGGATTCAAAATGGAAAGCTTATACACCGGATGCTTTAACAGGTTCGTTTCAACCCATTGTCCGTTCTGAACAATCATTTCATGTAACAGCACGTCCTCGCCGTTCGTAATACGCACGAAATCAAAACGGTATTGTTTCCCAATTCCCGATGCGTAAACTGAGATTGTATTTCCGTTTCGCTCCGTTTTGTCGACATGATCGATAAGGTGATACCAGTTCTGATAGATAATCGGCACAAGGGATTGGGCATCGTAGTCCCAGCCATGCATGGGATGACATAAAAAATCTTCAGGGAAAAAATCTAGCGCTTTGATTTTCCAGCCTCTGTTTTGATCCAATTCTGTTGTGACGATACCGTAAAAATAGGCAAAGTGGCTCCCAGAGAAGTAACCGGTCGGGTCGTTCATTGGCGCCCCGGTAATCACTTCTGCTTCAATCATATGGTATCGGACGTTTTCCGGCGTTTCGGGCGGCGTATAGGCAGGATAGAGTTTTAAAAGGGTAAGTTGACCGATTCCCTTGAATGAGTCCTCAAACTGACTGAGCGTCATCCTGTTTTGATTGCTTTCTGATAGCAGCTCGTATGCGTAAGAATACGGCAATGTGCTCCATCCAATGGTCCCACAGCCTCCTGAATAGCCCGCCATGTTGGCAGCTTCCCGCAGGATTCCGAAATAAGCCAGAATAACATCCTCCGGAGTCTGAAAATGATCCAGACTCAAAGGATTAACACCCCGGTCCCGATCAAATTGCGCCATAGTATATTTATTATCCAAAGCGGGCTGAGAGGAAGGCCGCTGGAATCTTGAAATATCGGCATCGTCTGAAATGGATTCCGATGTGTCGTTGTCAATTGAAGCCATCGTGTGAACAGCGCCTCCCATCAACATGTTTAATTGCCTTTTGTTCTGTGAGGTTATTTTTATAACAAGAGAAAAACATGTTATGATTAGAGCGGTAATCAGAACAGCAGGCAGAATCATTTTACGCATGGATATCATCACCTATCACATCCCATCTCATAAATGTATATGCGGTTGCCGTGATCCATAACCATGCCGAGGCGATGCTTAAAGTCACACCTTTTCGGAAAGGATGATGGGCTCATCATGCTGTTAAAGTTTCATACAGAAATAATCGAAGAAAGGCTCTGCGGTATTCCCGCGGAGCCTTTCGCTTTTAGTTACCAACCCGTATAATTCAGTTAAACTTCTTATGGTTGTAAATTTGTGCCTATACTGGAATCCCGGACAATCAGTCGAGGCTCCAGGCGAACTGTTTTCGGATATGTACGTTCTAATTCAATGCGTTCCATCAAAAGGCAAGCGGCATTTTCCCCGATTGCCGTCTGCATCATATCCACTGAAGTGATGTGGGGGTTGATTGCCGTTGCAAAATCGGTATTATCCAGTGAGACGATCGCCAGATCATGCGGAATCGAAATGCCCTGTTCCGTGCAAGCGGTGACGGCACCGACGACCATGAGGTCATTCGCGGTTATTATTGCGGTGAAACGGCGGTCCCCGGAAAGAATGCTTTGAGCGGCCAGGTAGCCGGATTCCTTTGTGTAATCCCCAATAAAAAGATTCTCCGGGCCGGCGTCAATCCCGTATTTTTTCATTGCGCTGAAAAAGCCAGCAGTACGCTCTTTTCCGGTCTGTTCCGTTAATGTTCCGATGATGAGTGCAATATTGTGATGACCCTGTTGAATCAGGTGTTCTGTAGCAAGATACATCGCCTTTGTATGATCGACATATACACAGTCAAAGCCGTTGGGCTGATGATCAGGCGCTTCGAAGAGGTTGGTCAGTACGGTAGGACGCCCGCTCTTTTGGATGGCATTAATATTTTTATCGCAGAAATTAAAGGAAACGAAAATCATGCCGTCGCCCTGGTGTTCCATCAGCAAATCGATGAATTTCAGTTCTTCTTCCAAACTGTGCTTTGTGTAACAAAGCATGGAGTTGACGTTGTGCTGGTCAAAAACATTATTCGCACCTTTTATCATGTCAAAATAGAATGGATTGCAGATATCCGGAATGCAAAAAAGGATGCGGTTTGTACGGTTGCTTTTCAAGGTACGGGCAGAGGAGGAGGGGCGAAAACCGATTTCTTCTGCAGCCGAAATGATTGCCTTTTTGGTTTTTTCACTGCAATATCCCGTATTACTCAGGGCTCTTGATACTGTAGAAGGCGAAAATCCGGTGATTTTCGATATCTCATAAATACTACTGTTTCCCAAGAGGACATTCCTCTCTTTCTCTTTTCTTTACTTTAATTATATCCATTTTTCCGACATAAGCAATACCTTCACAATAAAAAATGTGGAATCGATACTATATTCTATTGATTATTTAAAATGATGGTGATATAATGGTGGCAAATAAAATTATATAGTAATTATATAAAATCATTGATTATATAACGGAAAAATAGTTAAATTACTTTGATTTGTAAAACAGAACAATTAACACGAGTCTTTTATTGCTTTCCCGAAGTGGATTTTTTTTAAAATTTATGTGGAATCAATGTCACAATACGACATAGAGCCATCTTGCTGCGTAAGGGCAAACGATGTCTCCACAAAGGCTATAGCCTTTGTGATTGCTTTTTGCTCCGATTCCCTCGTGATATATTATTATAATATGTCGTCCCTAATAAGGACTGGTTCAGAATAGCTCATTTTCAGGAAGTAAAGACCTTCTTTACAGCAAATTCTGTGTTAAGATTTAAAATAGCGGGTCCCCTGGGACTAGCTTTTTAAATAAAAATTTAGGGAGGATAACAAAACGTGAAAAAGACAAACAGAATCATCAGCTTCCTGCTCGCTGGCGCACTTTTACTCAGTGTGACCGGGTGTGCTTCCGGGGGAAACTCAACCAGCAACAGTGCTACCGGACAAAGCAAACCGGCCGCGAATGCAGAAAAGACAAAAATTACATTTTGGACCTTTCATACCAACGCGGAAAAAGACTTTATGGCCTCATTAGGAGAGAAGTATAAAAAAGTAAACCCGAATGTAGAAATCGTTTATCAGAATTTTCCGGAAGCAGATTATATGGGTTCTAAACTAACGACTGCATTTGCGGCAGGCTCTGGGCCGGATGTTTTCGTTATGAGCCCTGGCGACTTCTTGAAGTATGCAAACAGCGGTGTTGCAATGGATCTTACCAAATATTATACCGACGAGATCAAAAAAGATTTTTTGCCAAGTTCATTGCAGGCTGTAACAGTAGACAATAAGATAATGGGAATTCCGTTTGAAATCGAACTCCTTGGCCTGTACTATAACAAGGATATGTTTAAGGCAGCAAATCTTAATCCTCCAAAAACATGGAGTGAATTAGAAGCAGATACGAAGGCACTGACAAAAGATAAGATTGCTGGCTTGCTTATTGAGCCAAGCAAAGGGTATTACCAAAATTTTACATGGTATCCCTTCCTTTGGCAGACAGGATCCAATGTGATAGACACTCAAAAGAAAATAGGTACATTTGAAGGAGCAGGCACAGAAAAAGCTCTGAAACTTTGGGGTGATCTCATTAAAGCGGGAGCACCGCAAAAGCTTTCGATTCCGCTGACAAATGATATAGCGCTTCTCGGTGAAGGTCAGGCGGCCATGCAGGTGTGTGGAACATGGGCGGTTGCAAGTTTGGAGCAGAAGTATCCTAAAACCAATATCGGTCTTGTTCCGCTGCCTGTCCCGGACGGAGGAAAAGCTGCAACCTGTGCCGGCGGATGGAAAATGCTAGTTAACGGAAAAAGCAAAAATGCAGATGAGGCTGCAAAATTCGCAATGTGGGCTTTCGCTGAAAATGTGGATATTCCTCTCGAATGGTGTACGAAAGTCAAATTTGCATATTCGCCGAGAACATCTGTTATTCAGGCTGGCAAAGACATTTATAGTAAGGGACTGAGAAGTGTGTTCACCGACGAAATTTACAGTTCTGCAATTGGAGAGCCGCGTTATCCAGCTGAAGTCGTAAATGCGGTGGGAGATGCACTTCAAAGTGTTATGTTCAGTAATGGTGATCCTAAAACAGAAGATAAAACAGCTAACGATAAGATTAATGAGTATTTAAAAACTTATAAAGGCTCGCTATAAACTGAGTTGGAAACAGTGTACCGCTCCCCTTTTGTCGAAATCGGAGCGGTACGCCATTTTAGGAGGGGTACCATGAAAGCACAGTTTATCATCCCCAAACAGAAAGAAGTTAAGAAAAGAAAGTTTAACCTGAACAGCAAAAATACAAAAGAAAATATCTTTGCCTACTGTATGCTGGCACCCGACGTCATCGGACTTGCTGTTTTCTTTTTTCTTCCTATAATGATTGCTCTGTATACGAGCTTTCATAGTTGGAATGTATTGGAGCCTATGCAATTTATAGGACTGGACAATTATAAAGCCATGATGTCTGATACACAATGGTGGGTTTCCGTAAGAAATACGCTGCTCTATTCAGTAATGTTTGTTCCCATGGTGTTTTGCTTTTCGCTGCTGTTGGCAGTCTTTGTAAATTCAATTCCAGGAAGAGCACAACAGCTGTTCCGTACTTTATTTTTTATTCCGTACGCAATTTCTACAGTCGTTGCTTCGCTAATCTGGAGGTTTATACTCGATCCACAGCGGGGATTTGTCAATGAGTTATTCAAAATGTTTGGAATACCCCCTCAGGGGTTTTTAGGAAATCCCAAACAGGCACTTTTTTGTATCGCCCTTGTCTCAGCCTGGATGCTGATTGGATATTATTGTATCATTTTCTTGTCGGCACTGAAAGACATCCCCATAAGTTACTACGAGGCCGCTAAATTGGATGGCGCAAATGCATTTCATATCTTTACAAACATAACTTTCCCCCTTCTGAAGGAGGTAAGCACATTTGTCCTGGTGGTTACCACAATTGCTTCCTTCCAAGTGTTTGATTTGATAAAAATTCTGACAAATGGCGGCCCGTCCGGGGCAACCAACGTGTCGGTATATTACATATACCAGAATGCATTCGAGTTTATGAAGGTTGGCTACTCATCAGCTTTGGCATTCGTACTATTCCTGATCATTTTTGTCATGAGTTTGTTCCAACTCAAACTAACGAAGGGAGAAACCAATGTCTGATCAATTAAATTATAGAAAAAACGGAAAATCCAATTACTGGATGAAGATTATTTTTGCGACGTTTTTGACTATTCTTATGTTATTTCCAATTTACATGATGTTTGTTTCATCCATAAAACCCAGTAATGAAGTTTTTGACTTAAAGTTAATTCCACAGACAGTCACAATGGAAGGATTCCAGCTTACTTTAGATCAAAATTTTATGTCATACTTTTTGAATTCGGTATTTGTTTCTACAACAGTAACAGTGTGCGCACTGGCCTTTCACGCAATGGCCGGTTATGCGCTTGCAAGGCTGAATTTCCACGGTAAAAATGTAATATTTCTGTCTATTCTTAGTACTCTGATGATTCCGTTTTCCGTCATCATGATCCCGCTTTTTATTTTAATGAAGCAGTTTGACTGGCTAAACTCTTTTAAGGGAGTTATTATCCCGGCAATTCCGCACGCATATGGGATTTTTTTGTTTAGGCAGTTCTTCCTTACATTACCAAAAGATTTGGAGGAGGCTGCTACTATTGACGGATGTTCTTTATTCGGGATTTTCGTTCGCATCATGCTTCCTCTGTCCAAACCAATTTGCGTTACCCTTGCGGTCGCTTTTTTTATTGCAAACTGGAATAATTATCTCTGGCCACTGATTGTTACTCAAAATCAGGATATGTGGGTTCTTCAAATTGCTCTTGCTAATTTTATTGGACGGTCGGATACCCCATGGAATGCAATTATGGCTTCCGGCGTAATTACCGTTTTACCGATTATTGTTATCTTCTTTATCCTTCAAAAGCAATTGGTTGAAGGAATTAAGATGAGCGGGCTAAAGTGAGAAATTAAATATTGGTATGATTGACTTGACACTATTGAAATTATCAGCAAATAAAAAACAGGTTATTTTGAAAGGAAAAATAATATGAACTTTAATGGTCTTAACACAAATATTGGAAATTTATTCCTGCTTTCGGATGCAAAGACACGATCAATTTCTCCTGAGAATTACACTGGGGAAAAGGGAAAAGGCGGTATGTGCGAGCCCAAGGACGGATTTGCCTGCAAGGCGGCGCAGACTTTGGGAAAGGGCTGGAAAGTAAACCCGTATATCATTATCCCCTCAGGAGAAACATTTACCATCGCGGATATTGAAGGCCCCGGGTGCATCCAGCATTTCTGGCTGACTCCCACGGGAAAATGGAGGAATACGATTCTGCGTATCTACTGGGATTCCCAGGATACACCGTCAGTGGAGTGCCCGATCGGCGACTTTTTTGCAAGCTGCTGGAATGAATTTGCTCAGATTACCTCCCTGACTGTCTGTGTAAACCCCGGCAGTGCCTTCAACTGTTACTGGCAGATGCCGTTCCGGAGGCATTGCAGAATGGAACTGGAAAACAGGGATGACAATCCTGTAACGATGTATTACCAGATTGATTATACGTTGACCGATATACCGGAAGATGCCGCATATTTTCATGCCCAGTTTCGCCGGGTAAACCCGCTGCCGTACAAAGGCGTATATACCATTGTGGACGGGATAAAGGGCAAGGGGCAGTATGTAGGCACTTATCTTGCATGGCAGACCAACAATGCCTGCTGGTGGGGAGAAGGAGAAATCAAGTTCTTTATGGATGGTGACGGAGAGTATCCGACGATTTGCGGCACGGGGACGGAGGATTATTTTTGCGGTTCGTATGACTTTGAAAATCAGAAGACGCACCAATATGAGCCTTTTACAACCGCTTACTCCGGATTCCCTTATGTCTCCAAGCAGGACGGCCTTTACAAAAGTCAGCAGCGCTTTACGATGTACCGCTGGCACATTGTCGATCCGGTTCGTTTTGACTCCGATCTGAAAGTTACAATACAAGCGCTGGGCTGGCGTGAGGACGGCAGATATCTTCCTTTGCAAGATGATATTGCTTCCGTATCTTATTGGTATCAGACTTTGCCCGCGGAACCGTTTCCCGCATTACCAGACAAGGATTATCTGGAGATTATCTGACAAATAAAAGCTACATAACCTTTATTGAAAGGGAGAAAGCCAAGATGAACAAAAGACCTAAAATATTGGTAGTGGGCAGTTTTGTGATGGATTTGATTGTAAGCACGGAAAAGTTCCCGAATTCAGGGGAAACGGTGCTGGGCAAAAGCTTCCGAACCGCACCGGGGGGCAAAGGGGCGAATCAGGCGGTGCAGGCGGCACGCCTGGGCGCCGACGTGACCATGGTGGGCAAGATCGGACAGGATGATTTCGGCAAGAGCCTAATCGGTTCCTGCGGGGAGTCCGGTATCCATACCGAGTTCATCGCCGTTGACCCTGCGGTCTCCTCCGGAATCGGGAACATCCAGCTGGAGGTCGGCGAAAAGGAAACGAAAAACAGGATCATTGTTGTGCCCGGCGCCAATATGACCATTACCCCGGGGGACGTCGCCTTTTTAAAGGACACAATCGGCCGGTACGATATGGTCATCCTGCAGTTGGAAATCCCAATGGAAATCAACGAACTTGTAGCGGGCTATGCCTTTGACAAGGGGGTTCCGGTGATGCTTAATTCCGCGCCGTCGGCGCCTCTTTCCGACAAACTGCTTTCCTGCCTGACTTATATTTCACCCAATGAGCATGAAGCGGCCGACCTTACGGGGATTCAGATCCGGAAGGACGGCAAGACGGTGAATCAGGATGACGTGAAGGAAGTCGTAAACGCCCTGTTTGCAAAGGGCGTAAAGAATGTGATTATTACGTTAGGCAGCGCGGGCGCCGTGGTGGCCAGTGAAGGCGAATTGATTTATCAGCCGTGCATCGACGTGGTCGAGGTGAAGGACCCGACCGCGGCGGGCGACTCTTTTGTCGGCGCATTTTCAACTGCTGTGTGTGTCGGGCTGAATCACAGTCAGGCGCTGGATTTTGCCAATTATACCGCAACCCTCACTGTGTCCAGAATGGGTGCGCAGCCTTCGCTGCCCAGACTGGAAGAGGTGGCGGAGTTAATGAAGAGCCAAAATTATAACGGATTTGATTTTTCATTGCTGAATGCTTTAAGATAACCGAAAGAAGTGAATCAATATGATAAATAAAGAAAGTCAGGACGCCCTGAAGACTTTTGTCGATGTATCAAAAGAAGAATTTGATGCGTTTACCAAAACCGTTACAGGCGAAAGCTGTGAAAAAGCGGTTGAAGTGATCCTGAATGCGCAGAAGAACGGCAACCGTGTGCATATCACAGGAATCGGCAAGCCGTCCCACGTGGCGGCATATATGGCGTCCCTTTTGTCCTCCACGGGAACGCCGACGTATTTCCTGCACGGAACAGAAGCGGTACACGG
>JAEWBE010000095.1 GCA_023391275.1 Bacillota bacterium
ACCTTCGGGTGCACCATGCCGCAGCCGAGAATTTCAATCCAGCCCTCGCCCTTGCAAAGACGGCAACCTTCGCCGTGGCAGTTAAAGCACTGCACGTCAACTTCGGCGGAAGGTTCAGTAAATGGAAAATGATGCGGACGGAAGCGGACAACGGAATCTTCCCCGTACATGCGTTTGACGAAAGTTTCCAGTGTGCCTTTTAAATCTGCAAACGTAATTCCCTTGTCGACAACAAGACCTTCGATCTGATGGAATAAAGGGGAATGTGTGGCATCCACAGCATCGGAACGGTATACTCTGCCCGGCGAAATAATGCGAATCGGCGGTTTTTGCTTCTCCATCACGCGCACCTGAACCGGGGAAGTCTGTGTGCGGAGCAAAATATTTTCGTTGATATAGAAGGTATCCTGCGTGTCCCTCGCCGGGTGATCTTTCGGAATGTTGAGTGCTTCGAAATTATAATAGTCGTACTCAACTTCCGGTCCTTCAACAATGTCAAATCCCATGCCGACAAAAATTTCCTTAATTGCGTCGAGTTCTATGCTGAGAGGATGCTTCGCGCCAAGTTCGTGGTGAATTCCCGGCAGGGTAACGTCGATTTTTTCGCGCTCAAGCTGCTGAAGGGTTTCTTCTTCTTTCAGTTCAGCGGCACGCTTTATCAAGTCCTGTTCGATGAAGGAGCGGACTTCATTGGCCAGCTGACCGATCTTCGGGCGCTCCTCATTGGAAAGTCCGCCCATTTGCTTTAGGATAGAGGTCAGCTCTCCCTTTTTTCCAAGATACTTAATCCGCAGATTTTCCAGAATCTGCTGGCCTTTCGCTTCATTCAGCTCACGCATGGCATTTTCACGGATTGCCTCAAGTTGCTGCTTCATTACAGAATCCTTCCTTTCAATTATAAGAAATGGTTTTTAAACAAAATAAAAAAGCCTGCATCCCAGCAAAGGGACGAAAGCTTTCACTCCGTGGTACCACCCTAATTAAACTCTGAGGCCCATAACGGAGCCAGCCGTCGCGGCTTACTAAAAGGTTCAGCCGTGCCACTCAAAAGGGAACTTCTCCTTTTCAGCTCACAAGCGTGTTTTCAGCCGCGGCACGCTCTCTCTTGGCAAGCAGGGAAAAGGGTACTTCCTTTATCATCGTGTTATCATAATAATTAATAATATCACTTCTATGTGTAAATTGCAAGCGAATTATTTGCCTATGGGGCATAATCCGGTCGAATGCCGCACAATCAGTTCCGGCTTCAGCAGCAGCTTGCTGATACTTACGCCGCCGATCAGCTCCTCCAGCATCATGAAAGCACTTTTACCGATTGCAACCCTGTCCTGCCGAATGGTGGTCAATGTGGGCGTAAGGTGCTGGGCGATGGGCAGATCATCAAAGCCGGTTACGCTCATGTCCTCCGGTACACGTTTACCCAAGCGGCTCAGTTCTGCCAAAACGCCGGAAGCAATTAAATCACTGGCACATACAATAGCGGTTGCGCCGTTTTGCAGGAAGCTGTTCACATGGTCTTTTGCGCATTCCGGTACATAGTAACCGTTCGCAATCAGTGCCGGATCAATTTCAAGGGCATATCTGGCCATACTCTGCGTAAAAGCCAGTTGCCTTTCCTCGGTAACCATACTGTTTTTAGACCCGTTCAGAAGTGCGATGCGTTTGTGGCCGTTGTCCACAAGGTGTTTGATGGCCAGATCAATTCCGTTATATCCGTCCGTACCAACATATCCAACATGTTTGTTCGGAATATAATTATCAAGCAGCACGGTCGGGACCGTTGTTTTATAAAGCTGTTTAATATAGTCGTCATGAAGGGCGAAACCCAGTAAAAATGCACCGCTGTAGCCATATTTAAGCATAAAGGAATCAAATTTTTCCTGTGTTTGCAGGTTCAGATTGGAAGGGATGACCGCTACGTCACAGTGTCGTCTGGCAGCATTCAGCTTAAAACCCACAATAATTTCATAACCGAACTGGTCAATATTCTCATACTCCATGTTTTCTATTAGAATGCAAACTTTACGTTGATTGAGTCTTTGCACTTTTTTTGAGGCGTAACCCATTTCAACGGCAGTGTCCAGTACAAGCTGGCGCATTTCCTCGCTGATATCACTGGCACCGTTTAATCCCTTGGAAACGGTGCTTACCGCAATTCCAAGGTTATTTGCAATGTCTTTCATCGTTGGCATGGTATCCCTCATTTCTCATTTAATTTCAAGTATATACTGGAATCCCTGAGGATTTCAATACTTTGTTCCGAAAAAGCTTAAATATTTCTATGGAATGAATTATTTGAAAGAGGAATACCGTTAGTTCGCTTTGAGAGAAAAAATATCAATCCTATTGACACTATAGTAATAAAATGGTATTATTCAAAAAGTATTTCGAAACATTACGAAAAAAATATGGAAGAATAATAAAAATCATATAAAATCCAGTCGTTATTTGATCGGGTATTGCCGCATGTCTCTATCTTTTATGATAAGGGTGAATGAAATGCCGCGAAACATAAAAACAAAGCAGCTCCCGCGTGGTGCGGGCATATTGCTCCCGGTGAGCAGTCTCCCTTCCGATTATGGAATAGGAACCTTTGGGGATGAAGCATTCCTGTTTATTGACTTTCTGAAACAAGCCGGGCAGAAGTACTGGCAGGTTCTTCCTATCGGTCCTACCGGCTTTGGCGACAGCCCGTACCAGTCGTTTTCCGCTTTTGCGGGGAATCCGTATTTCATTGACCCGGGCATTTTAATTCGGGAGGGACTCTTAACAGCCGAGGAAGCGGATAGCTGTGACTGGGGTGATAATCCTGCCAATGTAGACTATGCGAAGCTGTTCCACTCCCGATTTAAACTATTACATACCGCTTTTTTGAGAAGTGAGCATGGCTGCAAGAAAGAATTTCTGGCTTTTTGTAAGGAAAATATATACTGGCTGGATGACTACTGCCTTTTTATGTCGTTAAAATTTCAATTTGACAATCAATCCTGGCTGCACTGGCCGGAAAAAATTCGTTTCCATGAGCCCGAAGCGGCGGAAGCCTGTTCCCGCCAGTTAAAAAATGAAACGGAGTTTTGGAAGTTCTGCCAGTTCAAATTTTTTGAACAGTGGAATAAAGTGAAGGAATATGCCAATCAAAACGACATCCGGATTATTGGGGATATTCCAATCTATGCCGCGCTGGACAGCGCGGATGTCTGGGCGCACAGCGGCCTGTTTCAGCTTGATGCGGATCGCAGGCCGGTCATGGTGGCCGGAGTTCCGCCCGACGCTTTTTCAAAAGACGGCCAGCTTTGGGGGAATCCACTGTATGACTGGGATGCTATGGAGCGGGATGGCTTTGACTGGTGGAAACAGAGAATGGCGTATTCCGCAAAAAGGTATGATGTGATCCGCATTGACCATTTTATCGGAGTGGTACGCTATTATGCGATTCCCGCAGGGAACTCCACCGCCGCCGGCGGCAGATGGCTCCCCGGGCCGGGCAGCAGTCTGACCGATGCGATTGATTCCGCAATCGGCAGCGCTCATGTGATTGCGGAGGATTTGGGCGTTGTGGTTCCACAGGTGAGAAGGCTGCTGAATCGAACAGGGTACCCCGGGATGAAAGTTCTTCAGTTTGCTTTTGACGGCAACCCACAAAATGATCATCTTCCACATAATTATATACAGAACATGGTTGTTTACGGCGGCACGCATGACAACGAAACACTGGTGGGGTTTGCTGCTGCGATGAAGGCAAAGAACGCATGGTTCGCAAAAGAGTATCTGGGCGTAAAACGAAAAAAAGATATTCCCGCGGCGCTGATCAGGGCGGCTTATGAAAGTGTTGCAAACACGGCTGTTTTTCAGGCGCAGGATATTTTATTTCTCCCAGGCAGCGCCAGACTCAACTTTCCTTCCACAATCGGAACTAATTGGAAGTGGAGGCTGGAAAAGGGTCAGCTGACGGCCAAACTTGCGCAGCGGCTGAATTGTTTGACGAAGGTTTATGGCAGATGATTTTCTGTATTACGAAAGGAATAGGTTCTGATGAATACGTTTAAAAATGACATTTTAAGCATTCTGGAACTTGATTATGGAAAAAGTATAAAAAATGCCGGTACAATTGAGCTTTACAGTGCCGTTTCCCGTGCAGCCATGAAGAACATCAGAGCCAAATGGCAGGCGCCTGTCACCAGTAAAAAAGCATGCTATTTTTCAGCGGAATTTTTAACCGGCAGATTAATTTACAGCAACTTGTTAAACCTTGGTCTGTTAAATCAGCTGGCCGAGCTTTTTAATGAAAATAATATCGATGTCGGTATTTTTGAGGAGATTGAAGATGCGGCGCTCGGGAACGGCGGTCTTGGCCGGCTCGCGGCCTGTTTTCTGGATTCCGCCGCAACACAGGGTATTGTATTGAACGGATATGGAATCCGTTATAAATACGGCCTTTTTAAGCAGTATTTTGAGAACGGTTTCCAAAAAGAAACCGCGGATGACTGGCAGCGCTTTGGCGATCCATGGTCTATACGCCGGGAAGACGAAAAGGTTAAGGTAACATTCAGGGATCAGACGGTATACGCCGTTCCTTACGACATGCCGGTAATCGGTTATGGTGCGGAAACATTCAACACACTCCGACTGTGGCAGGCGGAACCGGTTCATGAATTCGATTTTACGCTTTTTAATGACCAGAAATTCGAGCAGGCGGTTCGTGAAAAAAACAATGCGGAGGCAATTTCCAGTGTCCTGTACCCGAACGATGAGTCGGATAAAGGAAAAAGACTCAGGCTGAAGCAGCAATACTTTTTTTCAAGCGCCTCTTTGCAGGATATGATCCGAACCTATAAGATAAAATACGGCTGCGATTTTTCCCATTTTTCCGATGAATACGCAATTCAGCTGAATGATACCCATCCGGTGGTTTCTATTCCGGAATTAATTCGTTTGCTTACCGATGAGGGAATTTCTTTCCGCAGGGCGCTTAAAATTGCAAAGCAGACCTTTGCTTATACAAACCATACCATTATGGCGGAAGCTTTGGAGAAGTGGGATGTTAAGCTCTTTAAATCGGTCCTCCCAAATGTGTACCGTTTTGTCGTCATGATCGGGAAAGCACTGCAAAAAGAACTTTCTGTTATGGAAATTTCTAGCGATGCGCAGAAAAACTATCTGATTATCGATGACAACAATAAAATTCACATGGCACATCTGGCAGTGTTTGCAACGCACTCCACCAACGGAGTTGCACAGATTCACACGGATCTTTTAAAGAGCTCAGTGCTGAAAGAGTGGTACGCGCTCTATCCGGAACGGTTTAACAACAAAACCAACGGCATCACACAGCGTCGGTGGCTTTCACTTTCCAATATGGAACTGTCCGGCTTTATTAATGATAAAATCGGTTCCGCCTGGGTTACCAATTTGGATAAGCTAAAAAATTTAGAGCAATTCAAAGACAGCCCTGATGCGATTGGCCAGTTTGCGCAAATCAAGCGGATAAAAAAGCAACAGCTCGCTGATTATATAAAAAGACACGATGGAATTCAGCTTAATCCTGATTTTATTTTCGATGTTCAGGTGAAGCGCCTTCATGAATACAAGCGCCAGCTCTTAAATGCTTTTTCAATTCTGGATTTTTATTTTGGGCTGAAGGATGGCCGAATCAAAGATTTTAATCCTACGGTTTTTATTTTTGGGGGAAAGGCGGCTCCGGGATATTACAGGGCAAAAGGAATTATTAAGTTTATCAATGAAATTGCCCTGTGTGTAAATCGGGATTCTGCTGTAAATGATAAAATGCAGATTGTGTTCCTTCCAAATTATAATGTGTCTTACGCTGAAAAAATAATGCCTGCCGCGGATATTTCCGAACAAATTTCAACTGCGGGCACTGAAGCGTCCGGTACAAGCAACATGAAATTTATGCTGAACGGTGCGGTTACGCTGGGAACCTATGACGGAGCCAATGTAGAAATTGTGGAGCAGGCCGGGGAAGAGAATAATTATATTTTTGGCGCGCGTGTGCAGGAGCTTGAACAAATCGCGGATTCTTACAATCCAAAGGAACTGTATGACCGCAATCCAAGGATTCAGGCAGTGGTCGACACTCTGGTTGACGGTACGTTTGATGACGGTGGCACCGGCATGTTCCGGGAACTGTACACCTCCCTTTTAACCGGGGCAAGCTGGCACAGGGCCGATCATTATTATCTGCTTTATGATTTCCTCTCCTATTGTGATGAAAAATTAAAAGCCAATGCGGATTACTCAGACCGCTTCCGCTTTACACGAAAGTGCTTCCTCAACACAGCGAACGCCGGTAAATTTTCGAGCGACAGAACGATAAAGCAGTATGCCGAGAAAATTTGGGGCATGTAATATTGAACGGCATGATTTTTATGGTATTTTGCTCCAATGCCGCGGCATATCATTTTGATATGTGCAAATCCCCGGTAAACCCGCTGTATTATTATGGTTCATATTGCCGGATAGCTGTTGTAAAGTAATTCCCGTTATGATACAATATCTTGTAACAGATGACATAGGGGAGAAAAATAATGGATATCTTTATTGAACAGATTATTAAAAAAAAGTTTGGAACAAAAGATTTTTTAATCTTTTTGGGTCTGGTTTTGGGTGGATGCATTCTCGTCGTTTTGAGTATGATTTTTATTCCATCTTTAATGATAATTATAGTGATCGGGGTTTGCGTTGGGGCATATTATCTGGCTACATCCCGAAATCTTGAATATGAATACAGTATCACCAATGGTGATATCACGATTGATAAGATTATCAACCGCCGCAGCAGAAAAAGGGTCGTTTCCATGGACGCCCATGATGTTGAAACGATGGGGAAATATAACCCGGCGGAACACAGTGCAAAAAGTTATGCGGCCCGGCTGTTTGCCTGTGAATCGGACGACGGAAAAGATGCCTGGTATTTTGCCGGGAATCTTCCCAATAAAGGGAATGTTTTGGTCGTGTTCAGCCCCAATGAAAAGGTGCTCGCCGCAATCAAACCATTTCTTTCAAGGCAGGTATCCATCAATGCTTTTGGTAGGAATTGATTTAGTTGAGATTCAGAAAATAGAAAAATCCGTAAAGAATCCGCGCTTTTGCCGCAGGGTGCTTGGTGCCGCCGAGTACGCTCAGCTGGAAATGCGCGGATTTCCCGTTCAAAGTGTGGCTGCCAGTTTCAGCGCCAAGGAAGCTTTTTCCAAAGCGTTGGGTACGGGTGTGCGTGGCTTTGCGCTGGAGGAGGTTGAGCTTCTGCGTGGAGTAGACGGAAAGCCCAGCCTTCATTTAAGCGGCCGGGCGCTGAAGATTGCACAGAAACGAAATCTGGAATTTTCTGTGAGCGTAACTCACACCCGCAATTATGCGGCGGCTGTTGTGATCGGTCAGGAGGCGGAAGCATGAAGGTTTTAAATTGTGCACAGTCAAAGGCACTGGAAAAAAGTGCCGTGGAAGCGGGCACTGGTTATCTGCAGTTAATGGAAAACGCCGGCGTTTCCGCAGTACGGTTTTTAAGCAGAAAATTCGGCCTTGCCCGAAAACATGTGGTAATACTCTGCGGCAAAGGAAATAACGGCGGGGACGGGTACGTTGCCGCGCGCTGCCTTTCAGAGCTGGATGCGCTGGTTGTCGTTGTGCTTGCGGAGGATTTTCCCGCGACAGATATCTCCCTGACGATGTATGAACGCTTAAATAATACATCAGTAAAAATTATTAATTACCGTGAGGATCCGGAGCTTATTGAGCCCCTGCTTCATTCTGCGGATTATATCATCGACGCGATTTATGGAACCGGATTTCACGGAACAGTGCGTCAAAACCTGATTCCGCTTTTTCGTGCGGTGAAACTCTCGAAAGCCACCTTAATCTCCCTTGATATGCCGAGCGGCGCAAATTGTGACACCGGTACAGTAGAAGGGGAATGTATGGAAGCGGATTACACCATTTCATTTTCAACCTTAAAAAACGGACATCTCATTCAGCCCGCACAGGGGTTTTGCGGCCAGGTGGTCGTTGTGCCGATCGGCATCGGCCCAAAACTGATCGACAGGCAAAAATCCGCCTTGGAAGTGACTGAGTTAGCCGCGGTAAAAGCAATGCTTAAGCCGAGAATTCCCGAAAGCAACAAGGGTGATTACGGCAGGCTGCTTTGCCTTTGCGGCAGCGACGGAATGGCCGGTGCAGCTGTGATGAGTGTGAATGCGGCGGTTCGCTGCGGCGCGGGAATTGTAGAGGCCGCACTGCCGCGCTCCATCTACCCAATTGTAGCTTCCCATGCGGTGGAACCGGTTTTTACATTGCTTGATTATTTGCAGAGCGGGGAACTTTTGCCGGCCGGCAAAGCGGCACTGTCCGCCGCGCTTTCCCGTGCAAGCGCCTGCCTGATCGGCTGTGGCCTTGGCAGGAGCGAAGCCGCTGCGGAAATGTTATATGACATATTGTCTGATTCACAGGTCCCCCTGATTATCGATGCGGATGGCATAAACATCCTTTCCGAGAATATAAATAGATTGAAAACAGTTAAAGTTCCTGTTGTTCTGACTCCGCATCCGGGTGAAATGGCACGCCTTTTAAATACGACGGCACAGGATGTTCAGGCCCACAGGCTGGAATATGCCGTGAAATTTGCGACAGAGCATCAGGTTGTCCTGGTGCTTAAGGGCGCGGGAACGATTGTCGCCGAACCGGATGGCGCGGCACATTTTAATATGACGGGGAACGCAGGTATGGCCAAAGGCGGAAGCGGGGATGTTTTAGCCGGAATGATTGCCTCCTTTGTCGCGCAGGGTGTGGATCCGGCGAAAGCTGCGGTGGGGGCGGTTTACCTTCACGGCGCGGTTGGCGACCGCTGTGCAAAAGAGTTTTCCCAGCGAGCCATGCTGCCGACTGACATGATTAACATGCTTCCAAAACTGTTTTTAGAAATCGAGCGGTAAGGCACGAACCAAAGCTGCTGCGCTCGGTATTTTATATGCGGGGAGTGGCAGTGTATGCGCCGGATGTTTTTTTCCTTGATGCCCGTATTGTTTCTGCTTTTATTTGGCGGCTGTTCGCAAATAAAGCAACAGAGCCTCAAAGCGGAGGACATTGACTTTTCATTTCAATGTAAAGCCGATGTTACCTGCAACGGACAAATGACAACTTGCATTTTGAGCCGACCCGCACCCGGCATAGCAAGCATTCAGCTTTCATCGGGGGATTTGAGCGGTTTGACTTATTTTTGGAGCGGAGAGGATTTTACAATTTCCTATATTGGGCTGACCGCAAAAAGTGAAGAGTGTGTTTTGCCGAAAATTGCTTTTGCATCCGTTTTACAGCAAACCGTTGATTATGCCGAACAGAGCGGGGTTCTTACCAAAACACACGGCAATGAGTTTTCCGGCAGCGCACCCGGATATGATTTTACAGTTTCGGTGAATGAAGATTCGGGACAGATTCAAAAAATAGATGTGCCAAAGTATGGTATCACGGCGAATTTATATGATTATAGTGAGCTTGGGGTTTAGATGTATTGCTTTTATGGGAGGCTTACCGTTCCCCGACTACATAAATCAATGCAATTATCACGAATATGTTTTTCGATGCAGGGGCTGTAACAATGTTACGGCCCTTTTTACATTTAATTTTATGTCAACCCTTGCATCCGAATAATATTATGTGTTAGGGACTGCAGGTGAATAAATCTCAGGAAGAATGTCAAAACTATTTGCAGACCCAATATTATAAATTATGCGGAGCGTGAAAAACGTGAACATTAGAAGAGGAGATATCTATTATGCTGACCTTAGTCCTGTTGTCGGTTCCGAACAGGGCGGAGTACGGCCCGTACTGATTGTTCAGAATAATGTCGGTAACCGATTCAGCCCAACAGTAATTGCCGCTGCAATCACAAGCCAGCGGGCTAAAGCCAATTTGCCGACGCACATTATGTTGGATGCTCAAACTACAGGACTTGCAAAAGATTCCGTTGTTTTGCTTGAACAGGTTCGCACAATTGATAAGCACAGGCTAAAAGAGCGCATGGGGCGCCTTGATAATACGTGTATGTCACAGGTCGATCAGGCTTTGTCTATCAGCTTTGGCCTTGAACAAGAGGAAGAGGAGCGCGAGGCTACATAGGATGCCTGAAATTAATATGACAAACGTATATTTCATAAGTTGTGTAAAATAATAGGAATATAAAACTTAATAAAGGAGTGTATCAATTGGCAACGTTAACGGAAAAAGAACTGACGGCAATCGAGGACCAACTCGGTGAGGAAAAGCTGCTTGTCACAAAGATTAAGGCATATTCGCAAATGTGCACAGATCCCCAGTTAAAGCAAAAATGCGATGACATTGCGTGTAAACACCAGGCTCATTATGACAAGCTTTTAAGCTTTTTAGGTTAAGGAGAAATAATGATGAATAACGGACAGATGCAGGAACAGGAAGTTTTTAATGATGTGCTTTCATCACAGAAGTTTATTACCGAAACTTACAACACTTTTGCAAACGAGTGTGTTACACCCAATATCAGAAGTGAATTCATGAAAATTTTGACTGAAGAGCACCAGATTCAGGCAGAAGTGTTTGATGAAATGAGTAAACGCGGATGGTATCAGATTCCGCCCGCCGAACAGCAAAAGATTCAGCAGGCAAAGCAAAAATTCCAAAATTCCAATCCGCAGCAACAGCAGCAGTAAATTGAAAACGACGTCGGTTCCTTTGTGAGCCGGCGCTTTTTTATTGTGAAAATATTTATAATTATTCAATCTGGAAAGGCTTCATATCGATTATTGTGCAGATTTTCCGCATAAAATTTTGTATGTAGAATACTCACGAGTTTTTAGCCGCAGATACAATTTCTGACACAATGTTTGGTCACCCGCCGCTATAATTGATGGTAAAGCAGTGGGGAGGGTTGCCTTTGAAACAGACCGTTTATATCGATGTTTTAGTGGGTATAAACCTTTTTATCAATTATTTTTTGCTGCTCGCTGTTTCAAAATTTTTATCGCTGCCTGTAAAGCGTCCAAGGCTTCTTGCCGCTTCCGCTCTTGGAGCGGCATATTCGCTGATGATCCTTTTACCTGAGATCAATTTGTTTCTTTCCCTGTTTATTAAATTTCTTATGGCTGCGACCATTGTGCTTGCGGCATATCCGTTTTATGGACTAAAACAGCTTTTGCGCGAACTGGCCGCTTTTTATATCATAAGTTTTGCATTTGCCGGATTTATGCTTGCAATATGGTTTTTTATCGCGCCGCAGGGATTGATTATTAAAAATTCTATCTTGTACTTTAATATTTCTCCGCTTTTATTAATTGTTTTGACCGTGTTCTGTTATCTGATTATCAGGCTGATTCATCGTCTTACCGGAAGGCAGGCGCCGGATGAGACTTTTTGCAAAATACAAATTGATTATAACGGGCGGTCCGCTTCCTGTCTTGCAAAAGTGGATACGGGCAATACGCTGGCGGAGCCGTTTTCCAATTACCCCGTTGTGGTGGTCTGTGAGGAGTATGTCGCCGCAATGGCGCCGAACGAAGAGAGCGGGAAAATCCGGCTTGTTCCATTCCATGCGGTTTCCGGCGGCGGACTTCTTCCTGCGTTTAAACCCGACCTTCTGACAATTTTCTGCGGAAAAAAACAGGTTCAAATACATAATGTTTACATTGCAGCCACCAAATCGAAGCTTGGCGAGTTCAGCGCGCTGTTAAATCCGGATTTGTTGCAAAAAACGTCCGCCTAAATTTGGCCGTAGGCAGGCGCGTTTATTAAGCCGTGGCGGCAGCGGCAAAAGGGAAAGTGTTAAAATGGGAATGAAGGAATTGATAAGGGAACTCGGAAATAGTCTGTCATTAATTTGGCTGCGACTCGGTTTAGGCGGGCAAATCCACTACATTAACGGGCCGGAGACCCTTCCGCCGCCGCTGACAAAGACCGAAGAGGAAAAGGTGATGCGGAACATCATGAACGATGTCCCAAACGCGCGTGAACCACTTATCACCCATAATCTTCGGCTTGTCGTCTACATTGCCAAGAAGTTCGAATCAAGCAGTGCAGGGGTAGAAGACCTGATTTCAATTGGAACAATCGGGCTCATTAAGGCGGTGAACACTTTTTGTCCGGAGCGTAACATAAAACTGGCAACATACGCTTCACGCTGCATTGAGAACGAAATACTGATGTATCTGCGGAAAAGTTCACAGCTGAAAAACGAAATTTCAATTGACGACCCGCTCAACGTGGACTGGGATGGAAACGAACTTCTGCTTTCCGACATTTTGGGCAGTGAGCAGGACACCGTGAACCATAACATTGAGCAGGAGGTGGAACGGGACCTGCTACTTAACGCCGTGTCCCATCTTGCGCCGCGTGAACGGGAAATCATGGAGCTCCGTTTTGGGCTGAACAATACCAAGGAGCACACGCAAAAAGAGGTTGCCGATACGCTTGGAATTTCCCAATCCTACATATCACG
>JAEWBE010000098.1 GCA_023391275.1 Bacillota bacterium
TCATAAATTACATTCAGTTGATCCGGCGCTTTCAAAAAGTCGTATTCTTTGGGTACCTGCTGAAAAAGTTCATCCTTCAGATACATGGTCAGCACGTCATTTTCATTTAAACGGGTAGAAATTTCACACCGTTTACCGTTCAATTTAATGTCTTTTTTGCGTATGCTTTTATACATCATTGCCTGCGGCAAATTTGCGAAAGATTTGGTAAGAAATTTATCCAGCCGCTGTCCGGCATCATTCACGCCGATTATAACTTCCTTCATATTGTTAAGGCGCTCCTCATTCATCATTATTCAATGCAGTCCGACATTTCGAAATGTACCGCAAAAATTATAACATATATTGTATAGGGGGAAAAGGCGAAAATACTTTTCAAAAAATATTTTTTAGTATATAATATAAAGAAAGAGAATAAAAAGGAGATCATTCATGATTACACAGGAAAGAATTATGGAAATTCTTAAAGAGGCCGGAGTTTTATTGGAAGGTCACTTTAAACTGACTTCGGGCAGACACAGCAATAAATATCTTCAGTGCGCAAAGATTTTCCGCAATACAAAATACAGTGAGGAACTTTGCGGCGCGCTTGCAGAGCAGTACAAAAATCAAGACGTGCAGGTCGTTATCGGTCCTGCGATGGGAGCCGTGCAGATGGCCTATGAGGTCAGCCGCCCGCTGCACTGTGAAAACTTTTTCACGGAGCGGGATGAAGACGGGAAAATGGCTTTGCGGCGTGGCTTTGCTGTAAATCCGGGCGAAAAGGTGCTTGTGGTGGAAGACGTTGTGACCACCGGCGGTTCCGTTCGCGAGGTAATCGATTTGGTAAAGGCGGCAGGCGGTGTTGTGGTGGGCGTTGGCTCTATTGTGGACCGTACAGGCGGAAAAATCGATTTCGGCGTACCATTTAAAGCGGTAATTTCTCTTGAAGTGGAGTCGTGGGAGCCGGCGGAATGGCCTCTGTGTAAAGCGGGAGCTCCGGCACCGGTAAAACCGGGCAGCAGAAAAATTTAATTGAAATAAAGGAAGTGGCGCGTTGGAGGGGAAAAGCGAAAATTCGTTTGAAAAAAAGAACGCTGCCAAATCCGTTCACAGCGGGCACCGAGAGCGCGTTAAGAATAAATTTTTAACGGAAGGGCTGGATCGGTTTGAACCGCATGAGGTTCTTGAACTGCTTCTTTATTTTGGAATCCCTTTAAAGGATACCAACCCGACCGGACATGCGCTTTTGCAAAAATTCGGTTCGCTCTCGGGTGTATTTGACGCCCCTTTTGAAGAGCTGATTCAGGTGGAGGGAGTCGGGAAATCAGCCGCGACACTGATCAAGCTGATTCCGGAAATTTGCCGCAGATATCAGGAAAACCTGAGCCGGGACAAACAACTGATTTTCAGCTATGATGAAGCCGGAAATTTTTTAATTACCAAATTTATTGGCCGTTCCAATGAAGCGGTCATTTTGATGCTGCTCGACAGCAAAAGCCGCATGATCTACTGCGGTGTAGTCAATGAAGGCACCGCTATTACCGCAAATATATACGTAAAAAAGATTGTAAGGCTTGCCGTGCAGTATAACGCGGTTTATGCAATTCTTTCACATAATCATCCGAGTGGGAACTGTATGCCCTCAAAGCAGGATTTGAATTCAACCCAGTGGATTTATGAAGCGCTCCAAACTGTAGAGGTTCAGTTGATTGACCATGTGATTGTGAGCGGAAACGATTATCTTTCCATTGCAAAAAGCGGCATTATGCCTGAAATTTTCGATTCCAAACCGGATATGGAGTAAACTATGGATTTTAAACTGGTTTCGCAATATAAGCCGACAGGCGACCAGCCGAAGGCCATTCAACAACTGGTCGACGGGCTGCAAACGGGGGACAGGGAGCAAACTCTGCTTGGGGTCACGGGCTCGGGAAAAACCTTTACAATGGCAAACGTTATTGCGCAGATGAACCGCCCAACGCTGGTTCTGGCGCACAACAAAACCCTGGCGGCGCAGCTTTGTTCCGAGTTCCGCGAGTTTTTCCCCGAAAACGCCGTTGAATATTTTGTAAGCTATTATGATTATTATCAGCCGGAGGCGTACATTGCCACTACGGATACCTATATTGAAAAGGATTCCGCGATTAATGATGAAATCGATAAGCTGAGGCACTCCGCAACCTCGGCGCTTTCGGAGCGCCGTGATGTGATTATTGTTGCAAGTGTTTCCTGTATATACAGCCTTGGCGACCCGATTGATTACCGCACCATGGTCATTTCCCTGCGTCCCGGCATGCAGAAAAGCCGGGACGATTTGTTGCGCAAGCTGGTCGAGATTCAATATGAACGCAACGATATCAATTTCATCCGCAACAAATTCCGCGTGCGCGGCGATGTGGTTGAAATTTTTCCGGCGCAGTCAAATGAAAATGCCATTCGCATTGAGTTCTTCGGGGATGAAATTGACCGGATCAGCGAAATTAATGTTTTGACCGGCGAACTGAAAGCGGAATTAAAACATGTGGCAATTTATCCGGCTTCGCATTATATTGTTCCGCGTGAAAAAATGCAGCGCGCGCTCAATGAAATCCAGCAGGAAATGGAAGAACGGGTGGAATTTTTCAAGAGCAATGGCAAACTGATTGAAGCACAGCGTATTCAGGAACGCACACAGTACGACATTGAAATGCTCGGGGAAATCGGGTTTTGCAAAGGAATTGAAAACTATTCCCGCGTTATGTCCGGCCGTGCCCCGGGCAGTTCGCCGTTTACTCTTCTGGACTATTTCCCGAAAGATTTTCTTCTGTTTGTGGACGAGTCCCATGTAACTTTGCCGCAGGTTCGCTCCATGTATGCCGGCGACCGGGCGCGAAAGCAATCTCTGATCGATTTTGGTTTTCGGCTGCCCTCGGCTTATGATAATCGTCCGCTTAATTTTGACGAATTTTACAGTCACTTGAATCAGGCGGTGTTTGTCAGTGCGACTCCGGGCGACTTTGAACAAGAAAAATCCGCACAAATTGTGGAGCAGGTGATCCGTCCCACCGGGCTGGTTGACCCGGAAATTATCGTGAAGCCAACCGACGGGCAGATTGACGATCTGATTTCTGAAATCAACCTGAGAACGGCTGAAAAAGAGCGTGTTCTGGTTACTACCCTGACAAAAAAGATGGCGGAGGATCTTTCTTCCTATCTGGAGGGGATGGGAATCCGTGTCAGATACATGCATCATGATATCGATACCGTGGAACGTATGGAGATTATTCGCGACCTGCGTCTGGGCGAGTTTGATGTTCTGGTAGGAATTAACCTTCTTCGGGAAGGCTTGGATATTCCGGAAGTTTCGCTGGTCGCTATACTGGATGCGGACAAAGAGGGATTTTTGCGTTCCGGGCGTTCCCTTATCCAGACAATCGGCCGTGCAGCGCGTAACTCGAAAGGCCAGGTTATCATGTATGCCGATACCGTTACGCCTTCCATGGAAACGGCAATTCGGGAAACCGAACGCCGCCGCGGGATTCAGACCGCGTACAACGAGGAACACGGCATTGTGCCGCAGACAATTATTAAAAAAGTTTCCGAGATTCTTGAAATATCCTCGCATAAGAACGATGAGAAAGGCAAGAATCACAAGCGGTTGAGTGCAATCGAGCGCAGGCAGATGATTGAACAGCTTACAAAGGAAATGAAAGCGGCAGCAAAGCTGCTGGAATTTGAACACGCAGCCTATCTGCGCGATAAGATAAAACAATTGAGCGGTGAAAAATAGCCGGTACCTGTATAACGGAGGAAACAGTTGAATGACAGCAAAAAGCATCTACGTCAAAGGCGCGAGAGAACACAATTTAAAGAATATCGATATTGAAATACCACGGGACAAACTGATCGTTTTCACAGGACTTTCCGGTTCGGGGAAATCTTCTCTGGCGTTTGACACTATCTATGCGGAAGGGCAGCGGCGCTATGTGGAGTCGCTGTCCTCTTATGCCCGCCAATTTTTAGGGCAGATGGAAAAGCCGGACGTCGATTATATTGACGGTCTTTCACCGGCTATTTCCATTGACCAGAAGACCACGTCGAAAAACCCGCGTTCCACCGTTGGAACGGTAACGGAGATATACGATTATCTGCGTCTTCTGTATGCCCGGATCGGTATTCCGCATTGCCCAATCTGCGGAAGGGAAATCAAGCAGCAGACAATTGATCAAATTGTTGATCAGGTGTTGAATTTAAAGGAAGGCACTAAAATTCAGGTTTTGGCTCCCGTAGTGCGGGAACGCAAGGGCGAGCATGTGAAGGAACTGGACGCCGCAAGGAAAGGCGGCTTTGTCCGTGTTCGTGTGGACGGCAATATTTACGATTTATCGGAAACGATTAAACTGGAAAAAAATAAAAAACATACTATTGAAATTGTGGTGGACAGGCTTGTAATCAATGCTTCCATCCATTCTCGCCTTTCCGATTCGATTGAAACCGCTTCCTCTCTTTCCGGCGGAATTACGGTTATCAGCGTCGCAGAGGGGAAAGATCTTACTTTTTCCCAAAATTACGCCTGCCCGGAGCACGGCATCAGCGTGGAGGAACTGACCCCGCGCATGTTTTCGTTTAATAATCCCTTCGGCGCCTGCCCTAAATGCACCGGTCTCGGCATATTTATGAAAATTGATCCGGATCTGATTATGCCTGATAAATCGCTGTCCATCCAAAAGGGCGGCTTAAAGGCAAGCGGATGGGCGATGGAGGGCAGTACGATTGCTGCCATGTACATGACCGCGCTTGCAAAACATTATCATTTTTCACTGGACACTCCGCTTAATAAGCTACCGCCGGAAATAATCGATATTCTCCTGTATGGAACAAAGGGTGAAAAAATTCAGATTGAACGCAATAACGAATACGGCAGCGGCATTTACAAAACCGAATTCGAGGGAATCATCAACAATCTGGAACGCCGTTTCCGGGAAACGCAGAGCAACTGGATCAAAGAGGAAATTGAAGGGTATATGAGCGCGATTCCCTGTGACGCCTGTCACGGAAAGCGCCTTTCTCCAGTTAGTCTGGCGGTTACCGTCGGGGGAATCAATATCAGTGATTTTTGCGACAAATCCGTTACTGAGGCGCTGAATTTCATCAATGCTCTTCAGCTTAATGAACGGGAAACTTTGATTTCCAACTCCATATTAAAAGAGATCAGAAGCCGTCTTGGCTTTTTACAGAGCGTAGGGTTGGAATACCTGACTTTGGCGCGTTCGTCCGGGACTCTTTCAGGCGGTGAAAGCCAGCGAATCCGTCTCGCAACACAAATCGGCTCTTCACTGATGGGTGTGCTGTATATTTTGGATGAACCGAGTATCGGCCTGCATCAGCGCGACAATGACAAACTTCTTGCTACTTTAAAACGTCTGCGTGATTTAGGCAATACCGTTATCGTGGTGGAACACGACGAGGATACCATGCGCGCCGCCGACCACATTGTGGATATCGGCCCGGGAGCGGGCATTCATGGGGGAAATGTAATCTTCAACGGCAAGGTTGAGGATATTGTAAATTGCAAGGAATCCATTACCGGCCAATATTTGAGTGGAGTAAAAAAGGTGGAGGTGCCCGCAAAGCGCAGAAAGGGCAATGGCAAAAAGCTGAAAATTATCGGCGCTTCCCAAAATAATCTGAAAAATATTGATGTGGAGTTCCCGCTTGGGGAATTTGTCTGTGTCACCGGTGTTTCGGGTTCGGGAAAGTCCTCCCTCATTAACGAAATCTTATATAAATATCTGGCTGCGGAATTGAACGGAGCAAAGTCCCGTCCCGGCGCTTTCAAAGAGATTAAAGGTGTTCAGGAACTGGATAAGGTGATTGAAATCAACCAATCCCCAATCGGCCGTACACCCCGTTCCAATCCGGCAACCTACACCGGTGTGTTTACCGATATTCGTGACCTGTACGCCTCTACGCAGGACGCGAAGCTGCGCGGCTTTAATTCAGGCCGCTTTTCCTTCAATGTCAAAGGAGGACGCTGTGAAGCCTGCCAGGGGGACGGCATTATTAAAATTGAAATGCACTTCCTGCCTGATGTTTATGTTCCGTGTGATGTTTGCAAGGGAAAACGATACAACCGTGAAACGCTGGAGATTAAATATAAAGGAAAAAGCATTTACGATGTGCTTGAAATGACGGTGGAAGAAGGTCTTGAATTCTTTTCGAGCATTCCCCGGATTGCCAGAAAACTGCAAACTCTTCAGGATGTCGGCCTTGGGTATATCAAGATCGGCCAGCCGGCTACCACGCTTTCCGGCGGTGAGGCACAAAGGGTAAAACTTGCAACCGAGCTTTCAAAGCGCCCCACCGGCAGAACCATATATATTCTGGATGAGCCGACCACCGGGCTGCATATCGCCGATGTGCACAAGCTGATTGAAGTGCTTCAAAAATTGGTTGACAGCGGAAATACCGTTTTAGTTATTGAGCATAATCTTGATCTGATTAAAACTGCCGATTATATTATTGACCTGGGCCCGGAGGGCGGCAACGGGGGAGGCGATATTATCGCCAAAGGGACGCCGGAAGCGGTTGCGAAGGTACCGCAATCCTATACGGGCCAATATTTAAAGAAACTACTGAACAAATAAGCATATAAAAACTGGTTGGCCCAAAGGCCAACCAGTTTTTATATTTAAAGCTATTTCGTACTTTTGTACCATCCGACAATTTGGTTCGCACATTTATATACATCGCCGCCGCCCAGCGTCAGAATCAGATCGCCGGCCTGCGCATTTGCAGTTACGTAATCTGTAATTTCATCAAAGGTTTTAAACCATACGCTTCCGGGAATTTTATCGGCCAGGTTCTTTGCGTAAATATTATAAGTGTTTTCCTCCCGCACGGCAAGAATTTCAGAAAGGACAACCTTGTCGGGAATGGACAGCGCTTTTGCGAACTCATCCAGCAGCAGATAGGTTCTGGAAAATGTGTGCGGTTGGAACACAGCCCAAACGCGGTTAAAGCCCATGTGCTTTGCCGCCGTCAATGTTGCCGTCAGCTCCGTGGGATGGTGTGCGAAATCATCAGCCACAGTAATTCCGTTAAATGTGCCGAGAATTTCAAAACGTCTGTGCACTCCAGTAAACTCGTGCAGACTTTCCGTAATACTATGAGCATCAACTCCCATATAGTCTGCAACTGCAAAAGCGGCCAGCGCGTTGTAAATATTATGTCTGCCCGGAATACTCAGTGTAACATCCGCAAGTTTTTCTCCGTGCTTCATAACGCTGAAATTCTCTCTGGCCTGTTTGGTTCCGGCTATATTTTCCGCATAGTAATCATTGGTGGATTTCAGGCCGAATGTAATCACAGGGACATTTGAAATATCTCTGACCGCTTTCATGGAATTTTCATCATCGCCGTTTACCACCAAAAGTTTAGTGGTTTGTTTTGCGAACTGATGGAACGATTTAATGATATTATCCAGAGTCCCGAAATAATCCAGATGATCCGCGTCAATATTCAGGATTACGGAAATGGCCGGATTCAACTGCAAAAAAGTATCCACATATTCACAGGCTTCACACACGATCGTATCAGCTTTTCCCACGCGCCCGTTGCCGCCGATAAAGGGCAGCTTGCCGCCGATTACCGCGGAGGGGTCAACCCCGGCGCTGATAAGAACCTGCGTAATCATCGCGGTGGTTGTCGTTTTGCCGTGTGTGCCGGAAACGGCAATGGAATTTGGGTAGCGGCGAGTTACCATGCCCAGCATTACCGAGCGTTCCACAACTAGAATTCCTTTTTCACGCGCCGCCGCCAGTTCCGGATTATCTGATTTTACAGCCGCGGTATAAACCACAAGTTCGGCTCTGCCAATATTCTCAGCTTTATGACCCATAAAAACCGGGATACCGTAGGAACGGATTCTTTCAAGCGTATCGGATTCATTGGTATCTGAACCGGTCAGTTCAAACCCTCTGTGATGCAGAATCTCGGCGAGCGGGCACATGCCCGAACCGCCAATGCCTACAAAATGTATTCTTTTCACTTTGGATAAAGTATCGTCATACTCCATAACAGATAAACTCCTTAATGCATATATTCATTATTTATTATATTGCCATACTTATTTATAATAAACACATTTGCTAATATATGCAATATATAAATAAAATTCCTTTCCTAGTTTATATCATCAATCACGTAGAGCATGGACTTTCCATAATATGTTGGAAGAACATCATGGAGGTCTTAATTATGATCGATATAAACAGCTTTGGAGTTTTGGGCGGGGATAAGCGGCAGATTGCGCTGGCAGAATCCATTGCATCCGACGGATACAACGTCTATGCCATGGGGTTTGACGATATCAGGTTTCTCGAAGATGTAAAGAAAGCGGATTTGGACGAAATTGTGCAGAAGTGTGAGAATATTATTCTGCCGCTTCCGGTTACAGCCGACGGCAGGCACCTGAATATGGAGTACAGTAAAAATAAAATTATTCTGGATAATGAATTTGCGGAATTGATGAGGGGCAAACAGGTTTTTGGGGGCATGATGGGAAAATTATATCAAACCAGTGAAATTTGGGATTCCATTGACACTTATGACTATTACACCCGTGACGAATTTGCTGTGCGCAATGCCGTTCCTGCCGCGGAAGGCGCAATCGAGATTGCGATGCATGAATATCCCGGAACCATCAACGGCAGCCAATGCCTTGTTGTGGGGTTCGGCCGAATTGGGAAAATGCTTGCCTGGATGCTGCGGGGAATCGGCGCGCAGGTAAGTGTGAGCGCCCGCAAACAATCGGACCTTGCCTGTATTAAATCCTTCGGATACTCCTGTGTGCTGACTGAAAATATATGTGAAAAGGCGCAATATGATATTATAATCAATACCGCCCCGGCGATGATTTTTAACCGCCGCCTGCTTTCAAAAATGCGCTTCAGCCCTTTAATTATTGACCTTAGCTCCATGCCGGGCGGGGTCGATTTTGAAGCAGCCGAAAAATTGGATATCAAAGCAATTCATGCGCTTTCACTGCCGGGCAAAGTTGCACCCAAGACTGCCGGAGAAATTATTAAGAATACGATCTACAATATCATAGAGGAGTGAGGGCATTGGAGAACATTACATTCGGGTTTGCCATGTGCGGTTCGTTTTGCACATTTTCAAAAACAATTGAACAAATGAGAAATATTGCGGAAGCAGGATATCATCTGCTGCCGGTTATGTCACAAATTGCCTATTCAACAGATACCCGTTTTGGCAGGGCAAGTGACTTTATCCAGGAAGTAGAAAGCATCTGCAATAAAAATATCATAAAAAATATCGTGGAAGCTGAACCCATCGGGCCGAAAAAAATGGTTGATCTTATGATAGTCGCACCCTGCACAGGGAACACCCTTGCAAAACTTGCCAACGGAGTCACGGATACCACCGTAACCATGGCGGTAAAGTCCACGCTTCGTACGGGCCGCCCGGTGGTGCTCGCTCCGGCTACCAACGACGCGCTTTCTGCCTCCGCCCAAAATATAGGGAGGCTGTTGAATAACAAAAATATCTATTTTGTACCAATGAAGCAGGATGACCCGGTAAAGAAACCATATTCCATTAATGCGGATTTCAGTCAGATTCTGCCCGCGGCACTCGCCGCGCTGGAGGGAAGGCAGCTTCAGCCGATTTACCTGTAAGCAGAAGCGATTTAATATTGTAAAATGATATACAAATATGATATGATGATATGAAAGAAATGGAAGTGGAACTATGCTTTATTGCCCAAGGTGTCAGGTGCTTAGCTCTGACGGGGAACCCTGCCCGTCCTGCGGGGGCAAAAAATTAAGAGAACCTGCTGCGGAGGACCCTGTACTGCTAATGACTGCGGATGAAATAAAGGCAGAAATGATAGAAGCTGTTTTCGCCGATCACGGCCTGCCCTTTGAGGAACGTATTTGCGGGCTTGGCGGGCCGCCTTCCGTGCTGATCGGAAAAAGCATATACACCTACACCAACAAAAATATTTTTGTTCCGTACGGTGAACTGGAAACAGCCCGTGCCCTTGTAAACGGAATCGGAATTTTGGATGCTGCCGACAAGGCGGAACTTCAGCAGGAAACAGAACAGAACAATGAGGAAGCGGATGACGAAAAGCTGAGCCCGCGCAAAAGGCTGATTTTACGGATTGTTTCGGTCGTTCTTTTTATTTTGGCGGTTTGGGGTGTTGTAGCCGTTTCCGATTACGCGGCCAACGCTCTAAAAGCACTGTTGTCTAATTTATAAATAAACATAAAAGCAAAGGAGAAACAAATGAGTCAATACCATATTGATACGCAATGTATTCATTCCGGTTATGAACCGAAAAATGGGGAACCCCGCGTGCTGCCGATTGTACAAAGCACAACCTTTAAATACGATAATGCGGAAACGCTGGGGCAGCTTTTTGATTTAGAGGCAGGCGGATTTTTTTATACTCGTCTGGGAAACCCGACCATTGACGCCGTAGAGAAAAAAATTGCGGCGTTGGAAGGCGGCATAGGCGCCCTGATCACATCGTCGGGTCAGGCGGCTTCCCTTATTTCCGTGCTTAATATTTGCCGTGCCGGCAGCCACGTAGTGTGTTCCAGCGCAATTTACGGCGGTACGTTCAATCTTTTTTACAAAACTATGCATGAAATGGGGATTGACTTTACTTTTGTTTCCGCTGATTCCACCGCAGAAGAATTGAACGCAGCGTTTCAACCCAACACCCGTTGTGTCTTTGCGGAAACACTGACCAATCCATCGCTTGTGGTTACTGATTTGGAATTGTTTGCAAAAGTTGCGCACGCACATGGAGTTCCGATTATTGTGGACAATACATTTCCAACGCCGATTAATTGCCGCCCGTTTGAATTCGGAGTGGACATCGTAACGCATTCTACCACCAAATATATGGATGGTCATGCGGTACAGGTGGGCGGAGTGATTGTTGACAGCGGAAATTTCGACTGGGAAAACGGAAAATTCCCCGGTTTAACGGAGCCGGATGAATCTTATCACGGTATTACTTATACAAAGCAGTTTGGCAAAGCGGCCTATATTACGAAAGCGCGTACTCATCTGATGAGGGATTTAGGCGCTCAGGCCAGCCCGAACAACGCGTTTTTATTAAACTTGGGCTTGGAAACACTTGCGGTAAGAATGGAGCGCCACTGCGCCAATGCGATGGCGGTTGCCACTTATTTGGAGCAAAACAGCCAAATTGCATGGGTCAATTATCCGGGACTCCCAAGCAACAAATATTATTCTTTAGCTCAAAAATATATGCCTGACGGTACCTCCGGCGTAATTTCCTTTGGAGTCAAAGGGGGAAGGGAAGCGGCGGCTAAGTTCATGGAAGGACTGAAGCTTGCTTCCATCGTCGTCCATGTCGCTGATTTACGTACCAGCGTGCTGCATCCCGCCAGCACAACACATCGTCAGCTCAATGATAAGCAGCTTGTGGAAGCGGGCATCGGTCCGGATATGATCAGAATGTCGGTAGGAATTGAGAACATAGGCGATATTATCGCTGATATTGAACAGGCGTTAAACAATCTATAAAATAAAAAAGAGGGGCCGACGCCCCTCTTTTTTACTGCGATTTTTCAATCCGCTTCAATATTTTGCCGTTCCTTTACTCGTTTTAAAAAAGAAAGCTTTGTTTCCGAAATCAGGATGGCGGCAAATATCAACAAACATCCTCCGAACGTTTTCATGGTCAGCGATTCATTTAAAAAGATAATTCCGAATATGGTGCCAAAAAGTGATTCCAGTGACATAATCAGAGAAGCCCTTGCCGGAGGAACGTATTTTTGACAGACTGTTTGCATCACCAAAGCAATCAAAGTGCTGAATATGCTTACATAAAGAAGCGACCAGACGGATTCCGTTCCCAAATGGGCGGGGAAACGTTCGGTGCACAGCGCAACAATCAGGGAAATGACAGCAGTAAAAGCAAATTGCGTGAAGGAAAGCAGAATAGGGTCGCTTTTTTCGGTTAAAATACTTACGCCGACAATTTGTGCCGCGAAGGTAAATCCGCACAGAAGCGAAAGAGTATCACCGACACTCACAGTAAAACCGGAATGCAAGGATAGAAGTCCAATTCCTGCAATGCATATAAATGCAGACAGGATATTGTATGCATCCGGTTTTTCCTTTTTGATTACCCAGTATAAGAATGGCACCACAACAACATACACGGCGGTCAGGAATGCATTTTTTCCGGCTGTTGTGAACTTTACCCCAATGGTCTGGAAATAATAGGAGACATAAAGCAGCACGGCCAAAGCCGCGCCGGATTTTATGCTGTAAAGATCTATTTTTTTAATGTGCGGGTAAAAGAAAATCAGCATTAAAATTGCGGCAATGCCAAAGCGAATCGCAATAATATAGCTTGTCGGCACCAAAGCCGTGGTGTTTTTTACAACTACAAAAGCGCTTCCCCAGATGATTGTGATAAACAGAAGTCCGAATTCCGCTACTAAAGATTTGTTTTTAAATTTCAATCGATGCACCTCATTACTTTCATTGTTTTAAATTATAACATTATTGTATTTTTACTGCAATATAAAATCTATTTGCTTCCGACAAAACATTCCATTAATTTTGTATGTTCATAAATTTTTTAGAATAATATTTCTTTGCTAAAGTCTTTGATTGTGATATAATAAAATTTGATTTTAGCCAAGTTTAATTTGGAGATGAATATTAAATGATAGGAATTGAACAGCGATCCGTTTGTGACGGCGTCAATTTTAGAAGTATCAAAGACACTAAATTTAAAACGGTTCGCATGTCCGTTAATTTTATGCTGCCGCTTCAAAAGTCCGCAGTGGCGTCCAATGCGATACTACCCTTTTTGCTCAGCCGCGCCAGCAGGGAATATCCTGATTTCACCAAGCTGGGTGAGCGTCTGGAAGAGCTTTACGGCGCTGAGATTAACGCCGATGTGCAAAAGCTGGGTGATGTACAGCTGCTTTCCATTTCCGCCTCAGGAATCGCCGACCGGTATACTCTGAAGGGGGAAAGTGTTTCCACTGAACTTTCAAAGCTGCTGTGCAGCATTATCTTTGACCCCCCGTTTGAAAACGGGCTGTTTCCCCAACAGGGATTTGAACAGGAAAAACGCCAGACTATTGAGCTGATCGATTCAGAATACAATGATAAACGCACCTACGCAAAACTGCGCTGCGAAGAAATTATGTGCTCCGGGGAGCCGTACGGAATCGGCCGCTATGGCAAAAAAGAAGATATTAACCAACTGAAACGAGAGGATCTTACCGAAGCATGGCAATATTTGATCCGCAATGCTAAAATTGAGATTCTGGTTTTGGGCGACTGTGACCCGGAACCTGTTTTTGATGGATTTTTCCATGCGTTCCAACAGCTGAATAGAACCGCAACTGTGCCATGCCCGACCCACAATGTCAAAAAAGCAGAAAAGGCCGACGAAATTACGGAAAAAATGGATGTTGCACAATCAAAGCTTGTCCTTGGCTTTCGTACCTATACCGCTGTACCGGATGCGGAAACTTCGGTTGTAAAACTGATGACGGCATTATTTGGCGGTACTCCGAATTCAAAGCTTTTTATGAATGTGCGCGAAAAACTCAGCCTTTGCTACTACTGCAATGCCCAATACAATTCCATGAAGGGAATCATACTGGTGCAAAGCGGCGTTGAAACGAAAAACATAGACCGTGCAAAGCAGGAGATTTTATTGCAGCTTGACGAAATTAAAAAAGGCAATTTTGATGAAAATGAGTTGACTACTGCAAAGCTTTCGCTGTGCAACAGTTACCGTACCGTCTGCGATTCCCTTGGCGGGCTGGAAGCCTGGTATCTTTCCCAAACCTTTTCCAATCAAATTAAACGCCCTGAAGAAGCAGCCGCGATTATTCAGGCGGTTACCCGTCAGGAAGTAATCGACGCGGCAAACCGTGTCACGCTCGACACGGTATATCGTCTGGTAGGAAGCGGGGAAAAAGTGGAATGAATATTATCAAAGAGATTAAAAGTGACCGGATTGGCGATAAGTATTATGAGGTTCAACACTCTTCCGGATTAAAAATATTTATTTACCCAAAAGAAAATAACAATTCCACATACGCTGTATTTGGCACAAAATACGGTTCGATCGACATGTGTTTTAAAACATCGGAAGACAAGGAACCGAACAGAGTGCCCGCTGGAATCGCCCACTATCTTGAGCACAAGCTTTTTGAAAGTGAGGACGGTGACGCCTTTGAGCGTTATGCAAAAACCGGGGCTTCCGCAAATGCGTACACTTCATTTGACGCTACCTGCTATTTATTCTCCTGTACGGATAATGTTTATGAATCCCTTGAAATTCTGCTGGATTTTGTACAGTCTCCGTATTTTACTGAACAAACCGTGCAAAAAGAACAGGGCATTATCGGGCAGGAAATCCGAATGTACGATGATGACCCGCAGTGGCGCGTACTGTTTAATCTTTTAGGCGCGCTTTACCAAAACCATCCTGTTAAAACGGATATTGCCGGAACCGTTGAGAGCATTGCAAAGATCACCCCGGACTTGCTCTATCAATGTTACCATACGTTCTATAATCTGAATAACATGGCTTTGGGTATTGCCGGAAACGTTGATGTGAATAAGGTATTGGAGCTTTGCGATAAACTTCTGAAACCTTCAAAACCGGTCAGCGTGGATAGACTTTTTGAAAAAGAACCGGAATCAATCGTAAAAGACAGGGTGGAGCAGAAGCTTTCCGTAGCCGCACCGATCTTTGAGTTTGGTTTCAAAGAACAAGCCGGTAAAAACCGCCTGACCGTGAAAGAAATGGCTGAAACGGAAATTCTTCTTGACCTTCTGGCATCCGATGCGTCTCCTCTTTTCCGCCGGCTGCTGGATGCGGGTCTGATTAATCAATCTTCTTTCTCTTATGAATATTTTGAAGGCCCGGGCTATGCATCCGTTATTTTCTCCGGGGAGTCGAAGGACCCGGATGCCGTTGCGGATGAGATCAAAAAGGAAATTGAAAAGGTGCGTCAGGACGGACTGGATCAGGCAGCTTTTGAGCGCTCCAAAAATGCGGTTTACGGGCGGATTATTTCGTCTTTCAACAGTGTGGACTATCTTGCGAACGCAATGGTTGCCAATGCGTTCTCCGACCGTGATTTATTTCATTATATTGACGCTGTTGCCGCGGCGGACATTCATTCCGTGCAGAATCGTATGAATATTCAGCTGAAACCTGAATATTCCGCATTATCGGTTGTAAAGCCAGTGGATTAAATTATTCCTGTTCCTAGGCCGCCGTCTTTCCCACGCGAAAGCCGGCCGGTAGATTCAATTGATTAATACGTTTGACGCGTGGAGAAATGGTGGAGAATATGTATCATGTTCAATTTCCGGGACTTGGCATTAATGTAAATATTAATCCCAGAGCATTTACCATTGGCAGCATGTCGGTTCAATGGTACGGCGTAATTATTGCAGTGGGATTCCTTTTGGCGTTTCTATATGTAATGGCAAGCTGCAAAAAATTCAACATGGATGATGATAAGCTTCTGGACGCGGTAATTGTCGGCATTATCGGCGGAATTGTCGGAGCAAGGCTTTACTACGTCCTTTTTTATACCGGAGATCAATATATTAAAAATCCCATCAGCGCACTGTACATCTGGGAAGGCGGACTTGGCATTTACGGGGGTATCATCGGCGGGCTGCTCTGCGGCGCTTTGGTTGCCAGATTCCGCAAAATCAATGTCGCTACTGTCCTGGATCTTGCCGCTCTGGGCTTTTTAATTGGACAAACCATCGGTCGCTGGGGCAATTTTGTAAATCAAGAGGCTTTTGGCGTTGAAACAAATCTGCCATGGGGCATGGTAAGTGAAAACACTGCAAAAATCGCCAATGGGCCGGTACATCCATGCTTTCTTTATGAATCGCTTTGGTGTCTGCTTGGCTTTGCGCTGCTACATATTTTCAGCCGCAGGTTCAGAAGATACGATGGACAGGTTTTTTTGGTGTATTTGGTATGGTACGGACTTGGCCGTTTCTTTATTGAAGGATTAAGAACAGACAGTCTTATCACACCGTTGCTGCCAATTCGTGTGTCTCAGCTTGTTGCGGCTGTTACAGTTTTAACTGCCGTTGTCTTACTGATTATTTTCCGCAAAAAGACTTCTCTTGCCGGATGCGGTTCCAGAAAAATCATGGAGTTAAACGGGATTGTCGACGATGTTCCGGAGGACATGATTGATGACGGTACCAGCACAATCTTTGACAATGAGGAAGAATCTGAAATTTCCGAACAGGATGAGGGCGCCCTATCTGAAGATACGGTTACAGATCAGACAACGGTCAGCACAGTTGAAACCAGAGCGGATGAAGCTCCTGATACGCAGGACACTTTGACGGATGAAGTGTCTGATGCACAGGAAACTTCCGTTGATGATGGAAAAGAAGAATCGGAAATACCACATCATTCCGAAAATCAGGAATAATGGTCAGGAGGCAGGCTATGGCAAAACTGATAGATGGCAAGGCAGTTGCCGCCGAGGTTCGGGCCGAGGTTTCCCATGAAGTGCAGGAACTGGTTCAAAAAGGTGTTACTCCCGGCCTTGCGGTCGTTATTGTGGGGGATGATCCCGCTTCAAGAACTTATGTGAACAATAAAAAAAAGGCCTGTGCGCAGGCTGGAATCTATTCGGAGGAATACGCTCTTCCTGCTCACACTTCACAGCAGGAATTGATCAATCTGGTTCACAGTTTAAACGCTAAAAAGGAGATCAACGGAATTCTTGTGCAGTCTCCGCTTCCGGGCGGCTTGGAGGAAGAGGCCGTGGTGGAGGCAATTAACCCCGAAAAGGATGTTGACGCATTTCATCCTTCCAATGTGGGCAGAATTATGATTGGTAATTACCATTTTCTCCCCTGTACTCCTGCGGGAGTGATTGAATTGCTACACTCGGAAAAGATTGAAATTTCCGGTAAAAACTGTGTGGTGATTGGCCGCAGCAATATAGTTGGGAAACCAATGGCAATGCTTTTGCTCCATAACAACGGCACGGTGACTATTTGCCACAGCAAAACCAAAAATTTAAAAGAAGTCTGCAAAAACGCGGATATTCTGATCGCCGCGGTAGGCAAACCAAAGTTTGTAACCGCAGACATGGTGAAGCCCGGGGCGACGGTAATTGATGTTGGGATGGACAGGGACGAAAACGGAAAACTTTGCGGAGATATTGATTTTATCAACGTGGAAAAAATTGCAGCCTACATAACGCCGGTTCCGGGCGGTGTCGGACCAATGACAATTGCAATGCTCCTGAAAAACACGGTTGCCGCCGCAAAACGGCAAAACGGAATTATTGAAGGATGAAATATATCGTGATGTGTTTTTCTCATCAAATGTGTAACTGAGGTTTACAGAATGGACAACCTTTTAAACAAAATAGATTTTCCCGAAGATTTGCAAAAGCTGTCAACAGCACAGCTCAATGAGTTATGTGATGAAATCCGGGAAACAATTATTACGACGGTGTCCAACAATGGCGGACATCTTGCTTCAAACCTCGGTGTGGTGGAACTTACGGTTGCTTTGCACCGGGTTTTTAGTACTTCGGATGATAAAATCGTCTGGGATGTGGGTCATCAGGCCTACACCCATAAAATTTTAACCGGAAGGCGGGGGCAAATTTCCACCATCCGTACACAGGGCGGACTCTCCGGTTATCCCAACCGCTCTGAAAGCAAATATGATCCCTTTAACGCCGGCCACAGCAGCACTTCAATTTCCGCTGCATTGGGAATTGCCAACGCGAAAATGCTGAAAGGGGAACCCGGCCATGTGGTCGCTGTAATCGGCGACGGCGCCCTTACCGGCGGGCTCGCCTATGAGGGCCTGAATAACGCGGGACGCTACCCCAAGAACTTTGTTGTAATTTTAAATGACAATAAAATGTCGATTTCCCGGAATGTCGGCTCTATCGCTCGTTATCTTGCTCATATCAGAACAAAGCCGGGATATTTTAGGGTAAAAGGCAATGTGGAAACGGTACTCGATCATGTTCCTCTTATCGGTAAACCAATTCATCATGTGCTTTCCAAATCAAAAAACGCACTGAAGCAGGCTTTATACGACAATACAATTTTTGAAGACATGGGCTTTTATTATTACGGCCCGTTTGATGGTCACAATTTGAAGCAGCTGATGGAAGTGTTGGAAAACACCAAGAATATTGAGCATCCGGTGTTGCTTCATGTTCTCACGCGCAAGGGCAAGGGGTACCCCTTTGCAGAGCAAAATCCAGGCGCGTTCCATGGAATTTCCAGCTTTGATATTGAAACGGGAAAATCTGAATCTTCCGGGGAAAACTTCTCCAGCGTATTTGGAAACCATCTTTGTTTATTAGCCTCGCGCGATGACAAAATTTGTGCAATTACGGCCGCGATGCAGCTTGGCACCGGACTGACAGGTTTTGCAAAACAATTTCCCAACCGCTTTTTTGACACCGGAATCGCAGAAGAACATGCTGTCACTTTTGCCGGGGGGCTCGCCGCCGGAGGAATGCTGCCGGTTTGTGCGATCTATTCTACCTTTCTGCAACGCGGGTATGATCAAATCATCCACGATGCGGCGATTCAGCGGGTTAAGGTGATCTTTGCAATTGACCGTGCCGGCGTGGTCGGAGAAGATGGCGAAACGCATCAGGGCATTTTTGATGTGGCATTTTTAAATACCATTCCGAACATCACCGTTTACTCGCCCTGCTATTATGACGAGCTTTATTTTGACTTCGATCAGGCGTTTTACCATTGTGATGGCGTTGCTGCGGTTCGCTATCCACGCGGGAAGCAATTGTTTCGGCCTTTTGATTTCGAAAGCAGCTGTAAAGCATTTGACATTTACGGTGCTGAAAATGCAGATATTGTTATAGTGACGTACGGAAGGCTGTTCTCCTTTGCCTGCAAAGCGTTTGCGGCGCTTAAGGATGCTGGAATATCAGTAAGAATTTTGAAGTTGAACCGAATTAAGCCAATTGACTCGGCTGCAGTTGCCGGCATTGCTCAAGCCAAAAAGATTTTTTTCTTTGAAGAAGGAATTGAACAGGGCGGAGTAGGCGAACATTTTAATTATCTACTAAATGAACAGGGTTTTCGCGGCAGGTTCTATCTGCGTGGAATTACAAATTTTGTTCCTCATGCGACAATGCTTCAATCACTGGATGCATTGGGGCTCAATGACAGGGGCATGATTGATCTTATAATGACGGAGTGCGAAAAGTGATAGAAAAAAAGAGGCTCGACTGCCTGATCTTTGAACACGGACTTGCCGAGAGCAGGGAAAAGGCAAAGATAATGGTTATGATGGGCAATGTTTATGTTGATAACCAGAAGTCGGACAAACCCGGCACAATGCTGCCGGATGATGCTAAAATAGAAATTCGCGGAGAAACCATGCGCTATGTCAGCCGTGGAGGCCTGAAGCTGGAAAAAGCGCTATCGATTTTCCCGATTCAGCTGAAAGACAAAATTGCAATGGATATTGGTGCCTCCACCGGAGGGTTTACCGATTGTATGCTGCAAAATGGCGCAAAGAAAGTTTATTCCGTTGACGTCGGCTACGGGCAGTTGGCATGGAAATTGCGCACGGACCCAAAAGTGGTGAATCTGGAGCGTACTAACGTGCGTTATTTAACTTCGGAACAGGTACCGGATCTGGTGGATTTTTTCAGTGTTGACGTATCCTTTATTTCGCTCTGTCTTGTGCTTCCGGTTGCAAGAAATTTCATGGCCGAATCTGCGCAGGCTGTTTGCCTGATTAAACCTCAGTTCGAAGCGGGGCGCGGTAAGGTTGGGAAAAAAGGCGTTGTCCGTGACAAGGCCATCCATGTTGAAGTTATTGAAAAAATAGCGGATTTTGTTTTAAAAAACGGCTTTAGTATTTTAGGATTAACCTTTTCTCCGGTAAAAGGTCCGGAAGGAAATATTGAATATTTGATTTATTTGCAGAAATCGGAAAAACCGGTCGGCTTTGACCTGAATATAAAGGCTCTCGTGGAAGAATCGCATAATCAGTTAAATGGCGGTGAATAATTTGAAAATTGCAATCATGCCAAATT
>JAEWBE010000099.1 GCA_023391275.1 Bacillota bacterium
GCACAATGCTGCGCTCCCTATTTTAAAAAGCTGTTTAACTTTGCCTTGTATTACGGGTTATCTGACCGCAAGCTATTTTGGTTCCGGAATTTCCTGATGGCTGGGTTGTAAAGTCATCCGGGGACGAATGCACGATTACGGTGCGGCCTATGACGTCGTTAACCGAGAATCTATCGGTGATAAACGCCATGAAAGCGTATCCGTGATTCCCGAATAGCGGCGGAAGATCACCTGCATGCGCGGGGTGGGGACAATTGTTCGGATTATAGTGTGTGCCTGAGTTCGCAAAGGGATCTGTGGCATTTCCCGTGCATGAACTTCCTTCGTGTATATGAAATCCGAATACGTTGGCTGAGCATACCCCCAGGCCTTGAGGAAGCCCATGGATCTGTGCAATCAGCAGAACACCATCCATTAACTGATAAAAGAAAACCATTCCATCAATATTAGGAAAGCTTGAACTGCCCTTAATCACAGCGTGTGCCTCCGGCGGCCTTTTTAACAAATTTTGTAATTGATCGAATTGTGGTTCTAAATACAAAGTAACACCTCCCAACTCATTTTATGCCGGGAATGATAAATTGCTTATATTTCGATTAGTTTTAAAAGCAAAAAGCAGCTTAAGCTATAAAGCAAAAGCCGCTTTTAATTTGCTGAGAGAATCGGATACCTTATTACTTCGATGTTTCTAAAAAATTCCCCGACGCCCACTTTGGTAGTTAACAGGGGATTCGTATTGATTTTGATAATATTCTGAATTTTGTCTTAGAAATGGAAATAGTAATACCGAGAAAGGAGGACTGAATATGAAAACGAAATTAGTGTTATTAATGACTATGGTCATCTTAATTCTTTTCACTTTCGCTGGGTGTCGTAAACTGGGTTCAACATCGAGTACAGTGTCCGGTGTTGTTTCTGCATTGGAATCCGACGGTAAATTACTTCAAAGCCAAGTTTCAGGCGTCGTTTCAGATGTTAATTCAGCCGTAACAGCCAGTAAATAGATATCCAAAATCATAACAGCACTCTCAAGTGTAAAACGGTCAGAGGGCTGTTATGATATTATGCATATGCAGGAATCCTTTGCATGATTTCTTTCCATAATTTAATCAGTCTGCCAGCATTTGCATTTGCAAAATGGGGATCAGTTTTGTTAATATATACTTGTGCTATGAGAAGCAAGTAACTGTGGAGGTGATGCCTGGTTACAAGTCCTTCATATGAAAGTTTCTCCATAATTGCCGCTCTGTAAAAGGAGCGGCATTTCTGTTTATTTGCGGCTTTTTCCGGTAAGGGTTTGAGCCGCTTTTTTATAAAGTTTGCTTTACCGGATAAACTAACCCGTGAAAGGAGATGAATTTATGGATAATAAGAATAAACAAGACAGACTATCAGACTCGGCGTCACCAAAATCTGTACTCTTACCACCCACGCAGCCACTGCCAAAAGATCAAACAAAATCCAGCACGAATACCAACACCATGCCAGAACCAGAAACCACGAAAGACAATCTCCAGTATAAGTGATTGATTGCCGCCCTATAATATGGGCGGCTTTTTACGCTTCGTAAAAAGCCGCCTGATATCTGAGCCTGAATTACTTCTTTGTTGTGCCTCTGGTCCCTTTTATCGCTTCGTAGGTTTCCTCAAGAAAGGTGAAGGTCTCATCAATATGCTTCGAAGCAAAGCAGGCGTACAGGCAATCAACAACAAAAATCTGTGCACATTTCGCCGTTGTTGACTCCCAGTAATAACCCGGCCCGACAGGCGCGGTTTTGGTGGACGTAAACAGCGAAACATCCGCATATTTTACGATGGAGGAATCTTCAAATGAAGTAATCGCAATGGTTTTTGCCCCATTTGCGTGTGCGACTTTTAAACACTGTATCACAGAAGTTGATTCCCCTGAATTACTGATCCCAATCAAGACGTCCGGACTTTTCAGAATGGAGGAAGACATAAGCTGAATACTTTCATCCCTGTGAAGAAGGCACTTCTTACCGGCCCTGGTGAACTGCATCACCGCTTCCCCGGCAGCTTCTGCGGAGGAACCTTTGCATGACAGAACAATCGAACTGCATTGTTCAATCAATTGTACGGCCCTGTCCAATTCATGAAGATTAATCCTCTGTCTTGTTTCGGTCAGCGTTTGTATATTTCTTCTGAGAATTTTATCCAGGATAATCGCAGTCGAATCTGTTCTGGAAATATCTACGTAAACATATTTTTCATCTGCAGAAGCGGTTGAAACGTCACTGAGGGTCAGCGCTTCCGCGATGCTGATTTTAAATTCCTGATAGCTGTTATATCCCAATTCCTTTACAAAGCGCGTTACGGTGGATTCTGCAACATGGCACGCAGTGGAAAGATCCTTTATGGTCATGGTTTTGCACTGAACCGTATTGGACAATATATACTCTGCAATTCTTCTCAGGGCGGGATTCAGATAGGCACTTTCTTTATATAAATGTTCTATCGCATTTTTCGATTCCGTATCGTCGGCTGCATTCATAACTTATACCCCCTGTATTATCTTAACAAATTTATATAACATAAACAATCATCATTGCCGAATATAGAATTCAATGTCTCCTGATCATAGCAAAAATTCCGATGTATGCTGACCGTTTGGGCTATTTCCGGCTCGATAAGTACAGGAGAAAGAACGGAAGCAGTGAAATACCCTGCGTTTAAAAAATACGCAGTGTATATCAAGCATAACTCTTTGCCGCGCTAATTATATCTGCAAATGATTCTGGTGTCAATACAACCGCCGCCCGTATCCATAAGCAGATCGCCGTTTTGATACATAGTTCCGCCAAATCAACACCGAAATATCTTTCAAATTTTCCGCATATCAGCGCGGTATTGATGAAACTTTTATTCAACCGTAACAGATTTTGCAAGGTTGCGGGGCTTATCAATGTCGCAGCCCTTCATGGACGCAATATAGTAAGAGAAAAGCTGCAGCGGTATCACCGCCAGTGACGGCAGCATCATATCGCAGATTTGCGGTATGTAAAGCGCGTAATCGGCTTCCTGTTCAACCTTATGATTGTTTTCCGTGGTCAG
>JAEWBE010000063.1 GCA_023391275.1 Bacillota bacterium
TCGCTGTGGAACGGGACAGAAGATTGCCCAGATCGTTGGCAAGATCGGAATTGATGCGGCTGATCAGCGCTTCGTTGGTAAACACGCCGTCCGCTCCGAATGGAATTTCACGCAGCAGAAAATAACGGATTGCGTCCACACCGTAGCGGTCGCACAGAACAACCGGATCAACCACGTTGCCCTTTGACTTGCTCATCTTGCTGCCGTCACCGAACAGGAGCCAGCCATGGCCGTAAATCTGCTTTGGCAGCGGCAAATCCAGCGCCATAAGCATTGCCGGCCAAATAATCGTGTGGAAACGCACAATTTCCTTGCCGACGAAATGCACGTCTGCCGGCCAGTATTTCTGGTAGGCGGAGTCATCGTCAGAGCCATAGCCCAGTGCGGTGATATAGTTGGTCAGCGCATCCAGCCACACGTAAACCACATGTTTCGGATCAAAATCCACCGGGATGCCCCAGGTGAAGCTGGTGCGGGAAACGCACAAGTCCTCCAGCCCCTGCTTAATGAAGTTGATCATTTCGTTTTTGCGGCTTTCCGGCTGAATAAAGCTGGGCTGATCTTCGTACAGTTTCAAGAGCCGGTCGGCGTATTTTGAAAGGCGGAAGAAATAAGCTTCTTCGTTGGCCTTTTTAACCTCTCTGCCGCAGTCCGGGCACTTGCCGTCCTTCAGCTGGGTTTCCGTCCAGAAGGATTCGCAGGGGGTACAATACCAGCCTTCGTACTTGCCCTTGTAGATTTCCCCCTGGTCGAAAAGGGTTTTAAAAATCTTCTGTACAGCTTTTACATGGTAATCGTCCGTTGTACGGATAAAGCGATCGTTGGATATATTTAAAAGCTTCCATAAATCCTGAAAGCCGGCTACGATTTTATCAACATATTCCTTGGGGGTCACGCCCTCTTTTGCGGCATTGATTTCAATCTTCTGGCCGTGTTCGTCGGTTCCGGTCAGGAACATGACGTCGTACCCCTGCATTCGCCTGTAACGCGCAATGGCGTCGCTTGCAACCGTGCAGTAGCTGTGGCCGATGTGTGCCTTACCCGAAGGGTAGTAAATCGGTGTGGTAATGTAAAAAGTTTTTTTGTCCATGTTCTAACCTCCAAAAGAATTGGAATGATTCTCCGGTAAAATGATTAACTTATTTATTATACCATTTAATATTACAAAATAAAAGATAAAAATACCTTCGGCATGGGAAAGAGCGAAGCCCCGAACAGGTACAAAAAAAGCCGCCTTCCGGGCGAAAGGAAAATCCGTACAGATTCCTTTCCAACGCTCAGAAAGACAGCTTTTGCTTCACTCCGTAAAGAGCTAATTTTCAGTGGCATCCGAAGCATCCGTACCGTAAAGGAATTCCCTTAAAAGCTCACAGTTTTTCGGAAGATCCGGCACAAGCACCGCGCCGGTTCCTTTAATGGTCTCCTCGGTGTAGGTGTCCGGGTTCGGCACATGCATCGTTTTCATCGAATAATTCGAAACAGGTCCCGCGATGGATGCAAGGTACAAAAGTTCAGGGTCGCTTAAATTCGTTTTGATATAGGGAAGGTAATCGTACATGATTTTGTTCACCTGAAGCGGGTTCATCGATTTCATCTTTTTAATCATCAGTTCAATCACTTCACGCTGACGGCCGGTACGGCCGAAATCGCTGTCGATTTCACGGATTCTTGCATAATAAAGCGCGAGCCTTCCGTCCAGATGGTTTACACCCGGTTTCAGGTGGCTGCCCATATTCTCATTTTCCGCGTCGCAGACCGCTTTGTTCATGTTGATATCCAGTCCGCCCATTTTATCAATGAGAGCCGCGAAATTGTCACTGTTTACGGAAATATATTTATCTATATTAATCCTGAAGTTGTTTTCCAGCGTCTGCATGGTCAGCGTGGGGCCGCCGTTGGCGAAAGCGGCGTTCAGCTTGGTTTTGCCCACCGTCGGAATTTCGAGGTAGGTGTCGCGTAAAAAGGATACCAGACGAATGGTTTTCGAGTTGTTGTCAATGGAAATCAGCATATTGGTGTCTGAACGTCCGTCGGAGCCGTCATCATTTTTATCGATGCCGATTAACAGGATGTTTGTAACATTCCTGTCCGAAATCACTCCCCAAGCAGGAGCGGCGGAAGGCTGCTCCACATAGCTTGCCGTGTCGCCCTGATCGGACCGGTCAAGCCGGGACGTCATAATCAGCGCGTAAGCAACAATTCCGATTGCAACGACCAGAATAAGCGACAGAAGGGTAAGAACCGCCTTTTTGGCCCGGCCGCCTTTTTTGCGGCGGTTGTTCTTCCGGCGGCGTCCGCCCGGCGGCGGCGCGGCGCGTCTGCTGCTGTACAGGTCGCGGTCAACATAATTGTAGCGGTCTATTTCATCCGGATCATAATTTTCTCTGCTGCGTTTGTTCCGCGGCCCTGAACTGGAGTATATATCGCGTTGTGAGTGATAGCCGTCGTTTCGTTTGTCCATACAAAGTCACCATTTCTCCGTGCGCAACCCAATTCAATCACCGGCCCAAGTAATTTTGCACGGGAAATCAGTTTTCCACATCCTTCGCAAAAACAGATCCGTACAATAGAAGGCAGCATATGCCGGTGCCGATTGAATTTTAACTGTTACATCAAATTTATTTCTTTACACAGAAGCAGTATCATTTTATTGCAAATACAGATACATGTCAATGGTTATGTAAACTTATGAACGGCTAAAATTTTGTAATATTATATATGAGAAATAAGATGCCAAATAAATCGTGCGGCCGGTCTGCCGCACAAATTTATTGCCGTATGTTTAGCTATTGGACAAATTACTCAGCAGTCTTTTGATATAATAATCTTTTGCGGCAACTGTGGTCGCAAAACGCAGGCGCCGCCCAAGAAGATAGGTCAGGCTCGCGCTCCAGTCTTCTGTGGAAAAGTCATCGGGATTTAACAGGCTGACTACCCGAATAATGGCGGCACTGTTTTTGGGAAGCAGCAAATCGGATACGTAAAGGCCGCTTTGCTCCGCAAGATAATCAATCAGATTTTCGCTCACATGCATTCCGCCTTTCCTGAGGGTTTCAGATTCAGAAAAATCACAATTATGTCATTATTTGTAAAAAATAAATCTTAATACACTATTATAGTAACAAATTGTTACTTAGTCAACAACTTAAAAAATATAAATGCTGAATTTGTAACTGTTTGTTACAATAATTGCGAGCTTTTTTCTTGAATTGTATAATTCTAGCGAGGGGATGATAAGGTGGTTGCTCAAAAACTAAAGATGCTGCGGGCTATGCATAAACTCACCCAAAATGAAGTTGCAATTGTACTGAATATTTCCCGTGAAGCTTATTCGATGTATGAAAATGGGAAGAGGCAATTAAACTATGAATCACTTTGTGCAATCGCTGATTATTATCAGGTAAGTCTGGATTACCTGTTCGACAGAACCGAAACTCCGGAACTGCCTATCCCGCTGAATGAAGAGGAACAAGTTCTTCTGTCCAGGTACCGGAACCTGGATACACGCGGAAAGGAAAATATCCTTAATATGACCGGGCTGGAATATCAGCGGGAAGGAAAGGATCATAAGCAAAATTTTACCGGGTCGGCAATGTAATTTATATTCAATCGGGCGCAGCAGGGAAAAATAATAAAAGCCCCCCGCCGTGTCCGGATTGAATTTGTTCAGAATTTATATTGCGTTCATTGCTTTTGTCCGGTTGGCTGTTGTATAATAAAAATATAAAAAAATCACTAAGTCAAGTGCAGGAGGAAAAGACATGAGAATGCAAAAGGATGCGAGCCGTCACTTCGATGTCCGCAAGCTCATTGTGCGCATTGTGGCGGTCATATGCGCTCTGGTAATTATCGGTTCGGTGTTTTTGGCGGTGTTTCTCTAATCTGTTCCGCAGGCATTCCCCCGGTTTGACCTCATAATATACACTGAAAATTATTAAATAATGCAGCGGGAAATTTATTATTGAATTTGGTTTTCTACCGTTACTTTTTGGGTGAAACAGGTTGTAATCACTCCATAAATGAGTTAAAATAGAAAAAAGCTTTGCTTATTTAAATCGAAAAAGCAGATAGAAAAATTTGACCGCATCAGAGCTTTTGCTCGGGTGCGGTGTATTTTAATGTGGGGGTCGCGCCATGTTTTATCAAAAAGAGATTGAGACGATGAGCCGCGGGGAGCTTGAAGCGCTGCAGCTGGCCAAGCTGAAAAAGATGGTTGACTACTGTTATAACAACGTGGCTTTTTACCATGAACGGCTGAGCGCCGCCGGAGTGACCGGGGATAAAATTAAAACTCTGTCCGACATTCAATACATACCGCTTACCACAAAGGACGATGTGCGTGATCATTATCCCTTTGGGCTTTTGGCGCAGCCGATGAAAAAGATTGTGCGGATTCATGCGTCCTCCGGTACAACCGGAAAGCCGACGGTCGGCGCTTACACGCGGGAAGACCTTGAAACCTGGGCCGATATGGTTGCGCGCGTGGCGGTGGCCGGGGGCGTGACAGAAGAGGACGTAATCCAGATTTCGTTCGGTTACGGTCTGTTTACCGGAGCTTTGGGGCTGCATTACGGGCTGGAACGCGTGGGCGCGACCGTGATCCCGGCTTCTTCCGGCAATACGGCGAAACAGCTTTTGATGTACCGTGATTTCGGGGTGACCGGGATTGTCGCAACGCCGTCTTACGCGCTGTACCTGGGCGAGATGATGAGAGAGGAACCGGGTTATTCCAGGGATGCCTACCGGCTCAGGCTCGGGCTTTTGGGAAGCGAGGGCTGTACGCCGGAAATGCGGGATCAAATCGAAAAAAATATGGGGATTTTTGTGACCGATAATTACGGAATGACTGAACTGACCGGGCCGGGTGTTTCCGGTGAATGTGAACTGCGGTGCGGGATGCATTTTGCGGAAGACCACTTTTTGCCGGAAATTATCGATGCTTCCACACTGGAGCAAAAGGCTCCGGGCGAAGCGGGCGAACTGGTCGTCACCACCCTTTCCCGCATGGGCATGCCTATGCTGCGGTACCGCACCAAGGATATTACCCGTATAAATTATGAGCCGTGCGCCTGCGGGCGCACCCACGCCCGTATGGAAAAGGTCATGGGGCGTACCGACGACATGCTGATCATCAAGGGAGTCAATGTGTTTCCGTCACAGATTGAAAGCGTACTGGTCGGTATGGAGCATGTGGGTCCGCATTATCAGCTTGTGGTGCGCAAAAAGAATTTTATGGACAATCTTGAGGTTAAGGTTGAATTGACCGGCGGCGAGCTGCTGGAAAGCTATGGCGAGCTGGAAACGCTGCAGCGAAAAATACATGACTGTTTGAAAAGCGTTTTAGGGCTGGAAACCAAGGTGACTCTGGTCGAGCCGAAATCTTTGGAGCGCTTTCAGGGAAAGGCAAAACGGGTTTTGGACCTGCGTAATGTGAAGGAGGAGACAGAATGAAAGAATTATTGCTGGGCAACGAAGCGGTGGCCCGTGGAATTTATGAAGCCGGCGTAAGGGTCGTTTCAAGCTACCCGGGTACGCCGAGCACTGAAATTACCGAAGCAGCAGCCCAATACGATGAGGTTTACTGCGAATGGGCGCCGAATGAAAAGGTTGCGGCAGAGGTTGCCGCGGGGGCTTCGTTCGGCGGTGCGCGTTCTTTCTGCGCCATGAAGCATGTCGGCCTGAACGTGGCTGCAGACCCGCTTTTTACAATGTCCTACATCGGGGTGAACGGCGGCATGGTTTTCGGCGTGGCTGACGACCCGGGACTGCATTCTTCGCAGAATGAACAGGATTCGCGCAACTATGCCATCGCGGCAAAGCTGCCCATGCTGGAACCCGCCGATTCCGCTCAATGCCGTGATTTTACAAAACTCGCCTATGCTCTTTCCGAGCAGTACGACACGCCCGTAATGCTGCGGCTGACCACGCGCATTGCGCATTCCCGCAGCATTGTGGAACTGGGGCGCAGGGAAGAGGCCGCATTAAAGCCGTATGAAAAGAATCCGGCGAAAAATGTCATGCTGCCTGCCTTTGCAAAGCCAAAGCACGTGGTGGTGGAGGAAAGGACCCGCAAATTGACCGAGTGGGCGGAAAAATGCGAAATCAATGTGATAGAAGATAATCATTCTCAAATCGGGGTCATCGCTGCGGGCGCGGTGTATCAGTACGCCAGAGAAGCGCTTGGCGATACCGTTTCTTACTTAAAGCTGGGCATGGTGAATCCCCTTCCGGTGGAATTGATTCGGAAGTTTGCGGCTATGGTCGGCCAGCTATATGTAATAGAGGAATTGGATGACGTAATTGAAACTCATTGCCGCAAGCATGGCATTCAGGTGACGGGCAAAGAGATTTTTCCCCGCTGCGGTGAATTTTCCCAGAGCGTTATCCGCAAATGCATGCTCAATCAAGTGCCCGAGACGAAATCCGTAAAAGAGGCTGTGCCGGTCCGGCCGCCCGTCATGTGCTGCGGCTGCCCGCACAGGGGGCTTTTCTACGCGCTGAAAAAGGCGAAGGTCTACGTCAGCGGCGACATTGGCTGTTATACGCTGGGGGCTTCGGCCCCGCTTGGCGCGATGGACACCTGCGTGTGCATGGGGGCATCCGTTTCGGCGCTGCATGGTTACAATAAGGCGCGCGGCGCCGAAGCAGAAAAGAAGAGCGTCGCCGTCATCGGTGATTCCACGTTTATTCATTCCGGAATCACCGGCCTGATCGACATTGCTTACAACCGGAGCAACTCGGTTGTCATTATTCTTGACAATTCCATTACCGGCATGACCGGCCACCAGCAGAACCCCACCACGGGCTACACGATCAAGGGCGACCCGACCAGCGCGGTTAACCTGGAAGCGCTGTGCAAGTCTGTCGGGATTGAGCGTGTCCGCGTGTGCGACCCGTATAATCTTGCCGACGTTCAGACTGTGCTGAAAGAAGAACTGGAGGCGGACGGCCCGTCAGTGATTATCAGCCGCCGCCCGTGCGCTTTGCTGAAATACGTGAAGCGCAGCCCCGCGCTGACAGTGGCCGGGGACAGGTGTGTCGGCTGCCGGGCCTGCCTTGGCATCGGCTGCCCGGCCATCAGCATGAAAAACGGAAAAGCTTCCATTGATTATACCCAGTGCGTCGGCTGCGGCGTTTGCGAAAGCCTTTGCGCCCGGGGCGCGATCACTGTACAGGAGGCGAAAGCATGAGCAAGGTAAAAAGTGTGATCATTGTTGGTGTCGGCGGGCAGGGAACCCTGCTTGCAAGCCGTGTTCTGGGCAGCGCGATGCTCAGCCGCGGCGTGGATGTTAAGGTTTCGGAGGTACACGGAATGAGCCAGCGCGGCGGTTCGGTTGTTACCTACGTCCGTTACGGCGAAAAGGTCTATTCTCCTGTTATCGAACAGGGCGAGGCCGATGTAGTTTTGGCGTTTGAAGCACTGGAAGCCGCGCGGTTTTTGCCGTGGCTTAAGCCGGGCGGTACCGTTGTCGTCAATACCCAGCAGATTGACCCCATGCCGGTGGTAACCGGAACGGCCGTTTATCCGGCGGATATTATTGGAGCGGTAAAGGCACAGGGGGCTAAGGTAGTTGCGTTTGACGCGCTCAGCCTGGCCGAGCAGGCCGGTTCCGTGAAGGCGGTCAATGTCGTGCTGATTGGCGCGATGGCAAAACGCCTTGAAATTGAAAAAGAAGTTTGGATTGAAACCATTAAAGCCACGGTACCGCCTAAATTTATTGATATGAATTTAAGAGCGTTCGAGCTTGGTTATAACGCGCAGGAAATTTAAGTGATATAAGGGGAGTTGTAATGATGCAAGGCAATTATTTTGAACCGGAGCTTGAATGTGCTTCGCGGGATGTGCTGCATTATATTCAGTCGAAAAAGCTGGTTAAAATGGTGGAGCGCTGCTATAATCATGTGCCGGTTTATAAAAAGCGGTTTGATGAAATGGGGCTTCTGCCTGGTGATATTCAGTCCATTGACGATATCAGCAAGCTGCCTTTTACTTATAAGAATGACCTGCGGGATACCTATCCGTTCGGCATGTTTGCCGTGCCGAAGGAAGAACTGGTGCGGATACATGCTTCTTCCGGTACAACCGGAAAGCAGACGGTGGTGGGCTACACCAAAAACGATATTGACGTTTGGGCGCGCTGCGCCGCGCGGTGCATAGCCTCGGCGGGCGGAACAAAATCGGACTATGTTCATATTTCCTATGGCTACGGTCTTTTTACCGGCGGAATGGGTCTTCATTACGGTACGGAAAAACTCGGCGCGACCGCAATCCCGGTTTCCACCGGGAACACCAGCCGGCAGGTGCTTATCATGCAGGATTTCGGTTCCGACATTCTTTGCTGTACTCCCTCCTACGCAATGTATATTGGGGAGACGATCCGCGACATGGGCATTGACCCGAAAAGCTTGAAGCTGCGTGCGGGGATTTTTGGCGCGGAACCGTGGACGGAGGATATGCGCAGGGAAATCGAGCGTCTTCTGGCGATTAAAGCCTATGATATTTACGGCCTTTCTGAGATTGCAGGTCCCGGCGTCGCGAGCGAGTGTGTCATGCAGAACGGAATGCATATTAATGAGGATATGTTTTATCCGGAAGTGATCAATCCCGAAACAGGCGAGCCCGTGCCGGACGGCGTGTTCGGCGAATTGGTATTTACCTGTATCGGGAAGGAAGCGCTGCCGCTGCTGCGCTACCGCACGAAAGATGTCTGTAGACTTGACCGTTCCCCTTGCGCGTGCGGCCGCACTTTTGTCCGCATGGCAAAGCCGCGCGGCAGAACCGACGACATGCTGATTATCCGCGGCATCAATGTATTCCCGTCCCAGATCGAGAGCGTGCTCCTGAGTCTTGGCCTGACGCCGAATTATCAGCTTGTCATTGAACGTGTCAATAACCTTGACACCATGGAGGTTCAGGTTGAAATGAACGAAGCCATGTTCTCGGATACGGTGCGCGACCTTGAGAAAATGAGCGGAAAAATTGCCTCTGCGCTTCAGTCCACGCTCAATGTTGTTGCAAAAGTGCGCCTGCTTGAACCAAAATCAATTCCCCGTTCGGAAGGTAAGGCAAAAAGGGTAATTGATAACCGGAAAATTTGATTGTATAATAATACCAGAATAATTGCAGGGGAGGAACTACTATGCAAATTCAGCAGCTTTCCATTTTTGTGGAGAACAAATCGGGACGCCTTGCGGAAATTACGGAGGTTCTCGCTGTGGCGGGGATTGATATCCGCGCGATTTCTGTTGCGGATACAAGTGATTTTGGAATTCTCCGCTTAATTGTAGACCAGCCCGATGAAGCGGTTAAAGTGCTCAGACAGGCGGGGCTGACCGTTTCCCTGACCAATGTGATTGCAATGGGAATCGACGACAAGCCCGGCGAATTTTCCAAGGCGATGCGCATCCTTGCGGACAATTTAATCGGCGTGGAGTACATGTATGCGTTCATCAGCCGCGACAGCGGCAAAGCGTATGTTATTCTGCGCGTAGAAGACAATGAAAAAGCCATTGACGTCCTCAGGAACAATAATATCAAGATTTTGACTGCCAAAGAGATTTACGGAATGTAATTTTGAAGATAAACTAAGACAGGCCCCCTGCAGTTTGCGCTGCAAGGGGCCTATTCGAATTTTATAATTTTCCGTGATTTAAAACGTATCAATTTTAACTCAGGGAACATAAAATATAGTGTATAAGGAAGTTTAATCCGCAACCGCCAGCACACTCAGTACCGCGTTCTGAACCGAGGCACCCGGTGTAATATCGATAATGGAATTGGTTGAAAGCTGTACGGAGTAAGTGTAGAAGCCGGGCTCCACATCGGGATCAAAGAACTGGAAGCTGAAGGCTTCTGCCTCCAAAACATCAACAAGGGTCGAGAAAGTGTAGGTGGAACCTACATTAACAGGAGCACCTCCATTAATACTGCGGGTGATTTCGAAATTCAGGGTTACGGAAATCCCTAACGGTAAATTTATGATACTGGTAAAATTGAGCAGATTGTTTGTGCTGCCGATGCCGCGTGTATCAATTGAAGTAGAAACTACATTCAGAGGGGATGCAAACAGAGTGGTGATAATCGGCAGAGGGCCTACAGCACCGCTTGAAGCGTTGAGGGCTACCTGCCTTCTTGGCTTGGACTCGCTTTGAAAGAACGCTGGGGAAAGAGAACTACCGTTTTGAAAATTACTCATAAAAACCGCCTAAACATTTATTAGAGAACGTTCTCCGCTTTATACTATGCGACTTTCCCAATGAATGTACATACCCAAAAGCACAATTATTTACATGCCTGACGGATGGGCGATGTTGATATTATTTCTGACGAATCCTGCCCTTTTCCGCAATAGGCCGCCTAAAACAGAAGTCCCCTGCAGCAAATAAGCCGCAGGGGACTTCTGTTTCAGAATATATTCAGCAGTTTATAGTTTTTATGATTCTTTGCCGGCCTGTATAAAATCAATTCCCCCGCCGTAGGGGTGGAAGACGACGCCGGTAACTTTTTTTGCGGTGGCGTAATAGTGCCTTTCATAATAGAGAGGATAAAATACACCCTGTTCATTCAAATATTTTTCAACGGCAGCAAAGGAGGCGGCCGCGGCGCTGCCGGTCTTTTTCTGCGCGTCGGTCAGCATCGCGTCAAAGGCGGGGTCGCTGAATTTGGCCGGATTTGCGGCGGCACCGCTCTTAAACAGGGATAAAGAGGCAAGCGGCCCGTCGCTGTCGGGCTGGACGGGGCACAATGCGATCTGATAATTTCCCGATTTGATCCGCTCGGCCAGAGTGCTGCTTTCGAGCGGTTCAATATTAAAATAATTATTAAATTTACTGTTCCATGTAGCAATCATCTCATTGAGCATCAGCTTAGCGTTTGGATCGTCGGGGCAGATTACACTGATGCTTTTCAGTTCAGGCATAGAAAGTTCGTTTAATCCGGCGGCAAGCAGCGCGCCCGCATTCTTGTCCTGTTTCAGGTAAAAAGCGCCCGAATTTGCAAGGTCGCGGTAGTTTTTTCCTTCCAGAGTGACGGAGGGGCAGATAATATTTTCCGCCTGTGTAATATCCTGCGGCAGGTGTTTGAGCACCGCGGCGCGGTCAAAAGCCTGAATAAACGCCTTGCGGATGTTTCGGCTTTTCATGATATTGGACTGTGTGTTAAAGCAGAGCCCCCATGTTGTATCCTCAAACGAGGTCAGCGTACAGCCGGCAGATTCCGCGGCGGCTGTACGGTCTGCGGGAAGGGCGATTGCGTCCACCGTGCCGGCGGTCAGTGCGGCGGCAGGGTCGGCGATGGTATTGTCTTTTCCCTCAATTGTAAATTTAAGATTAGAAGGCAAAGGTTTGCGATAGCCCGAATAAGTATCGGAACGCACCAAATTAAGATATTTGCCGTGATCCCAGCCGTACTTTCCGTCAATTTCAAACGGCCCGTTGCCAAGAAGATACTTTCGCTCCAGTCCGTACCGCCCGGCGGTGCTTTCAAAAAATTTCTGATTACAGGGCATAAAGACCGCCGACGCCGTCAGCGTGGGAAAATCCGGATATGGATAGCTTAGTTCCACCACCAGCGTGTGCGCGTCCCTGGCGGTTACCCCAAGCTGGTCCGCTTTGGCTGTGCCGGCGTTTACTTCTTTTGCATTTTTAATGCAGAACATGGAAGAACAGGTTTTTGAGCCTGTGGAAGGCGCAAGCGCGCGCCGGAATGCAAAAACAAAGTCATTTGCGGTGACGGGCGTCTTTTTATCATCCGACCACTTCGCATCGCTGCGCAGGGTAAAGGTGAATATTGTATTGTCCGCATTGCTTTCCCATTTTTCCGCCACCCCAGGATAAGGCTTCTGATCCGCGCCAAGGCGCGCCAGACCCTCGTACAGCGCCCCCACGGCGATGAGGGCCGGACTGTCCGCAGCAATCTGGGGATCCAGTGTTTTCGGTTCGGCGGTCAAATAGTAATCCATTGTTTTATTCGCATTTTTTGGCTCTTTTTTCCCGCACGCGGCAAAGGAAAATAATATGCAAAGGCAGAGCAAAGCTGCCGTAATTCTTTTGGTCAACAGTTAAATCACCCCTGAATTTCATGCCATGAAATTATTTTAGCACCTTTCTATATGCATTGCAACGAGGTTAACATAATTGTTATTTATGGGACCCGCACGATTTTACACTCAGAGTAATTCCCACGGAAAGCAGCCGGAAACGCGCTTGTAAATTCTTTTATTATCCTGTTCATAAATAGCTGCTTTATTATATTGGGAAAATAAGGTATAATATAAAAAATAAATATTCAAAGGGAGGAAAGCACAATGGCAAATAAAGATGCAAAGTTTTACTTATGCAAGCACTGCGGGAATTTCGTGGGAATGATCCACAACAGTGGGGCCTCCATGATCTGCTGTGGCGACCCCATGACGGAACTTGTTCCCAATACCGTTGAGGCGGCGCATGAAAAACATCTGCCGGTCATCAGCGTTTCGGGTAATACCGTTACGGTAAAGATTGGCAGTGTGGAACATCCTATGACCAATGAACATTACATCCAGTGGATTTATCTGGAGACGGAAAACGGCGGCCAGCGCAAGTCCCTGCATCCGGGGGACAAGCCCGAAGCGGTTTTTGTCCTGGATAATGACAAGGCTGTTGCAGCGTTTGCGTATTGCAACCTCCATGGGCTTTGGGAAACAAAAATCTGATTATCAATGCAAAAAAGGCTTTTTCTCAAAAGAGAAAAAGCCTTTTACTTTGTGTTGTTTATTCAATAATGCTTTTACCGGTCATTTCGGCAGGCTGGGGGAGATTTAAAATTTTGAGCATGGTCGGGGCGATATCGGCAAGTTTTCCGTCGGGACGGAGCTTACAGGGATAGCCGATCACACAGAACGGAACAGGATTGGTGGTGTGCGCCGTGAACGGGGAGCCGTCCGCTTCGTACATTTTTTCCGCGTTGCCATGATCCGCTGTAATTAATGCGACGCCGCCCATTTCGGAAATTGCGTCGGTTACTTTTCCGACACACTTGTCGATGGCTTCCACGGCAGCTTTTGCCGCGTCGAAAATGCCGGTGTGGCCGACCATGTCGCAGTTGGCGAAGTTCAGAATAATCACATCGTATTTGCCGCTGTGAATACGTTCCACTAATTTATCCGCTACTTCATAGGCGCTCATCTCCGGCTGCATATCGTATGTCGCAACCTTTGGGGAATGAACGAGCACTCTGTCCTCACCCGAATATTGCTTTTCCACGCCGCCGTTAAAGAAGAAAGTCACATGCGCGTATTTTTCGGTTTCGGCAATCCGGAGCTGTGTCATGCCCTTGTTTGAAATATATTCCCCAAAAGTATTGTCCAATGTCTGCGGTTTGAAAGCCACCAGAACATTCGGCATAGTGATATCATACCGTGTCATACAGACGTAAGTAAGCGGGAAAAAGCCGTCTCTGCGTGCAAAACCGGTGAAATCCGGGTCCACAAAAGTACGGGTGATTTCACGTGCACGGTCGGGGCGGAAATTGAAAAAGATTACGGAATCATTCGGCTGAATCTTTGCATTTTTCGCACAGACGGTAGGAAGCACAAATTCGTCGGTAACATCGTTTTTGTAAGAGTCTTCCACCGCTTTTACCGGATCACTGCACATAACCCCTTCGCCGTAAACCATTGCGGCGTAAGCTTTTCCCACGCGTTCCCAGCGGTTGTCGCGGTCCATCGCGTAGTAGCGGCCCATTACGGTCGCAATTTCGCCCAAGCCGATTTCCTTCAGCTTCTGCCCGCACTCGGCTACATAATCCTTGCCCGAAGTAGGGGGAACGTCACGGCCGTCCAGCAATGCGTGAACATAAACCTTTTTTACGCCGCGTCTTTTTGCAAGCTCCACCAGAGCGTACAGGTGTGTGTTGTGGCTGTGCACGCCGCCGGCGGAAAGAAGCCCGATAAGGTGCAGCGCAGAGTCATGCGCAACCGCCTGATCGGCGGCAGCCAGAAAGGCGGGATTCTCAAAAAAGTCGCCGTCCTGAATTGACTTTGTAATTCTAGTCAGCTCCTGGTACACAACGCGGCCGGCTCCGATATTGGTGTGGCCGACTTCAGAGTTGCCCATCTGGCCGTCCGGCAGACCAACGTTCAAACCGGAAGCGCCGATTTGAGTAATCGGGTTATTGGCGAAAAGACGGTCGATATTCGGTTTGTGGGCGGCTTTGATTGCGTTGCCGTAATCCGGGCCGATGCCGAAACCGTCCAGTATCATAAGAATTAATGGTTTTTTCATAATGAATTTCCTGCCTTTCAGGGATCAGTGAGCGTCAAACAGGGTAAATTTCATGTTTGCATTCACAAATCGTTAATTGAAATAAAATGCAAACGGGCTCTACCTGCTTGCGGCTTTGACAATCTCGGCAAAGTCGGCCGGCTTTAAAGAAGCGCCGCCGATCAGGCCGCCGTCAACGTCGGGTTTGTCAAGCAGTTCCACCGCGTTTTTTGCATTCATGGAACCGCCGTATTGAACGGTAAGAGCGTTTGCGGCGGATGCGTCATAAAGATCCCTTACGGTGGCGCGGATGACTGCGCAAACTTCATTGGCCTGTGCCGCGGTTGCTGTTTTTCCGGTGCCGATCGCCCAAATTGGTTCGTAAGCGATAATGACCTTCTTCAGCTCTTCCTTCGAAACGCCGCCGAGGGCAATTTTTGTCTGCATTGCGACCAGTTCATCTGTAATGCCCTGTTCCCGCTGCTCAAGGGATTCGCCGACACAGAGGATGACGGTAAGGCCGCTGTCCAGAGCCGCGCGCACACGCTTGTTCACGGTGATATCTGTTTCACCGAAGTAAGTTCTGCGCTCGCTGTGGCCGATGATGACGTATTGCACGCCCATGGCGGAAAGCATATCGGCGGAAATTTCTCCGGTAAAAGCGCCGCTCTTTTCCCAATGGCAGTTTTCAGCGCCAACACCAATATCAGTACCCTTTGTGGCTTCCAGCGCAACGCTGAGGTCTACAAAAGGAACGCAGACAACGACGCCGCAGTTTGCGCTTCTTACCAGAGGCTTTATTTCATCAATTAATTCTTTTGCCTCCGCAGGGGTTTTGTTCATTTTCCAGTTGCCGGCAATGATGGCTTTTCTAAGCATTTTATTCATAATGTTACTCCTATTAAAAAATTGATAATATTTTAAATGCGGCAGCGCCGCTGCCGCATTTAAGCGAAAGCAGGAAAAACCTGCTTATTTATCATTCAGGCATGCAATACCCGGAAGTTCAAGACCCTCAAGGAACTCAAGGGAAGCGCCGCCGCCGGTGGAGATGTGGGTCATCTTTTCGGCAAAGCCCAGCTTTTCAACCGCAGCAGCGGAATCGCCGCCGCCGATTATGGAAATGGCGCCGCTGTCAGCAACGGCCTTTGCCACGGCAGTCGTGCCGGCTGCAAAGTTGTCCCACTCGGAAACACCCATCGGGCCGTTCCAGACAACTGTTCCGGAGCCCTTCACCGCGTCGGCGAACAAAACGGCACTCTTCGGGCCGATATCCAGCCCCATCCAGCCATCGGGAATCTGGTCGGAATCGACAACCTTGTGCTCGGCGTCCGCTTTATACTCGGTTGCAACCACGTTGTCAACGGGAATCAGGAACTTAACGCCCTTCTCCTTTGCCTTTGCCATCAGATCCTTTGCGAGTTCGACCTTGTCGCTCTCGCAGATGGAGGTGCCGATGGAATAACCCAGTGCGTTCATAAAGGTGTAAGCCATGCCGCCGCCAATGATGAGGGTGTCGACCTTGTCCAGCAAATTGGTAATTACGCCGATTTTATCGGAAACCTTCGCACCGCCTAAAATAGCGACAAACGGACGTTTCGGATTGCTGAGCGCACCGCCCATAATGGTGATTTCCTTCTGAATCAGGTAGCCGCACACGGCCGGAAGATAATCCGCAACGCCCGCGGTGGAGGCGTGGGCTCTGTGCGCCGTGCCGAATGCGTCGTTTACATAAATCTCAGCAAGAGAAGCCAACTGCTTTGAAAACTCAGGGTCGTTCTTTTCTTCTTCTTTATGGAAGCGAACGTTTTCAATCAGTTCCACTTCGCCGTCCTTTAAGGAAGCCGCAATGCCCTTCGCACTTTCACCGATTACATCGGTTGCCATCTTTACTTCCTGACCAAGCGCCTGGGAAAGATATTTGGCAACGGGGGCGAGGGAATATTTCATATTAAATTCACCCTTTGGACGCCCAAGGTGCGAACAAAGAATAACCTTTGCCTTGTGGCTGACGAGGTACTTGATTGTTTTCAAAGCTTCGTTGATGCGTTTGGGGTCGGTAATGTTGCCCTCAGCATCAAACGGAACATTAAAATCGCAGCGCACCAATACTTTTTTGCCCGCGACATCAATGTCCTCCACTGTCTTTTTGTTGAGATAATTCATGACTTGCACTCCTTTATATTATGAGATATGAATTTACATTTAACCTTTGACATTATACACTAAAATGTAAGTTATTTCAAGCATATCGGGCGCGGATTGGGGCGTTACAGAGCAGATTGTTAAAAAATAATCACCATTTATAGTTTCTTAACTGCCCTTCGCACAGCAATTCCGGGTATCCCCACTGGCGCAGCACCTCGTAAACGCCGACCGCCACAGAATTGGACAGGTTCAGGCTGCGGGCGGCAGGGTCGTTCAGCATTGGAATACGCACGCAGGTTTCCGGATTTTCATGCAGCAGGTTTTCCGGAAGACCCGCGGTTTCTTTTCCGAAAAACAGGTAACAGTTGTCGGGGTAGGAAACCTCCGAGTGGATATGGCGCGCTTTCGTTGTAAAGTAGTAAAAATTCCCGGTGTTGCGCTGAAAAAAATCGGAAAGGCTATCATAATAGGTAATATTAAGCAGATGCCAGTAATCCAGACCGGCGCGTTTTAATTTTTTGTCGTCGATTTGAAAGCCCATCGGTCCGACCAAATGCAGCCGGGCACCGGTTGCGGCACAGGTGCGCGCCACATTGCCGGTATTTTGCGGAATTTCGGGTTCAACCATTACGATGTTCAGTGTAGGCATAGTTTACTCCTTTATTCAAAAAAAGTTTTGGCATTATTTTCAAAAATAAACAGCGGCAAGAAGGGAAAGATATTGAAAGACCTTTGTTTAATCATTTTAATATGGAGGATATATATTATGTATAAGACAACGATGGGTTTTGTAAAAGGAATCGGCACCGGAATCATTGCCGGCGTGGCTGTTTCCGCAATAGGCGCTCAGATGATGAAGGATAACAAGCATTTGAAACGAAATGCCGACAAAGCAATGCATGCCGTAAACGGAATGATTGACAATGTTGAAACAATGTTCAAATAAAGGCAGCTTTCTATTCTGACAAAGGTTCAAAAAGATTTCGGCGGGGAGTACCCCGCCGATTTGTTTTGTGCGGCGCAGACGATACCTGTCGGATAAAAAAGAAAATCATATCTTGACATTACAATAAATGTAACGTTATAATTAGTGTAACGATAAATGGATTGGAGACGAGTATGTATGGAAAAGAAAAAAATCGTCCTCTCAACACAGGAAGAACTGCGCATTTTTATGAGCCCGCAAAGGCAGAAGCTGCTCCGCGTGATGGGAATCGCCGGCCGGCCAATGACGGCAAAAGAACTTGCGGATAAGATGGAAATTTCCGCGTCCTCCGCACAACTCCATATCCGAAAGCTGGCCGCGCTGGGGTTACTGGAAAAAGACCATACGGAGCGCATCAACGGGATTATCGCAACCTATTTCCGGCTGACTGGTGCAGAGGTAAACATCGGCCTGCAAAAAGACGACGAACTTTCACAGGAACGCGATGCAGTGGCGCAGAATTTGCTGATGCGCATTTATGAAGGCTGCCGCGACACTGCCCGTCGGTTGGGCAAAAGAAAAGATTTTAATGCGAAGGATTCGCTGCGAAAATACGGCGATATGAGAACGGGCATTGTGTACCTTCGCCCGGAAGACGCAGAAAAACTGGCAGATTTTATCACTTCGTTCACCGCCGAACATGAAGTTCCGGCGGAAGGTGCGGTGCCGTGGGAATATGCTTTTATTGTTCATAATACAAAGGCTGACGAGGAGAGCCGGCAATGCGTAAAACATATGCGGCGGTGATGCTGCTGAACCATTTCGCTACCGGGCTGATGGTCCCCGTTTTGAGCCTTGTTCTGCTAAACAAAGGATGTTCCATGAGCCAGCTGGCTTTTGCCATCGGAGCCTATTCGCTTTCTGCATTTATGCTCGAGCTTCCAAGCGGCATTTTTGCCGACAGGTGCGGACGAAAGCGTTCATTCCTGCTTTCCTGCCTGACAGGATGCATTTCAATCGCAATTTTGCTGCTGTTTCGCGGGTTTGCTGTTACGATGCTGGCCATGTCCCTGAATGGCTGTGCAAGGGCCTTCAGTTCGGGCAGTATGGACGCCCTTCTGATAGACCGTTCTCTGCTTGAAAACGGGCCGGAAAAACTCGCATCAGTCACTACACAGCTTTCCTTAATGGAAACGATCGGCGTAGCGGCGGGTTCTGCGTTGGGCGGGGTGCTTCCTTCTGTTTTACAAAACTTTTTTCCGGCGCATTTGTATGACGCAAACTTGGTTGTACGCATCGCGGTCAGCGTGTGTGCCGCTTTGCTGGCCCTGCGTTTTGTGGAAGAAACTCCGGCAAAAACGGTACAGCCGGAACTGAGGGAAGACAGTGAGATACCGAAAATTGCCGAATCCTCAAAATTACAGGAAGCAGAGCTGCTTCAGCCTGTACCAATTATAAAGGAAGTACATACAGCGCAGGAACAAAACCGACCTGCTACTCTGCGGCAGTACATGAACGAAGGCATTGCATTTGTCCGGCATAATCCTGTTGTGCTGCTTTTGACCGTGGGCGGCCTTCTTACCGGATTCTTTTTCGGTACGGTGGAAACATATTGGCAGCCGTTTTTTACCGCACTGCTTCCCGGCAGCACGCTGCTTTGGCTGCTCGGCTTGCTTGCGTTCGGAAGCATGGGGTTTGCACTGCTGGGAAATGTGGCCATGAAGCGCACGCTGGACAGCGGCCGCGTCACACAATCAAAAGGTTATACCGGCATGCGGATTGGCATGGGCGCTTTTTTGTTTCTGCTGGCTTTATCAAAAGCGCCGGCGGGTTTTGGGGTATGGTATCTGATCATGTATTTTTGTCTGGGTGCTGCCAATATTGCCGAAAGTGTTCTGCTGAACAGAGAAATTTCGAGCGAACACCGCTCGGGAATGCTTTCTTTCTTTTCCCTTGTCACACAGGCGGGGGTTCTTCTTTCCACGGGTGTTGCCGGCGTTGTGGTGGCATTCCGGGGTGTGGCGGAGCTCTGGATTTGGGAAGGGCTGGCCCTCCTGATTTTATCGGCAGGAATCGGAATCCTGCTTAAAAAAGCACTGAGAGTGTCCAAAACGGAATTAATTCATTAACCGCCCGCCACTACGCTGTACATACCGAACATCGGCATAACGATGGAGATCACTACCGTTCCGACAATGACCGCAATAATAATCGTCATTGCCGGTTCCAGCATGGCGGTGAAGCGCTTGGTGGATTCTTCCGTCTGCTCCTCGTAAAGCGAAGCCATTTTATCCAGCGTTTCAAAAAGCATGCCGGATTCTTCCCCCACCTGAATCATGGATACAAGAAGGGTGTCAAAAACCGGAAATTTGGCAACCGAAGCGTTGATGGAGGAACCGATTTTCACATCGGCCGCCACCTGTGAGAGCTGATTTTTCATAAAACGGTTCGGAAGCACGTCGCGGGCGATTTCCAGCGCCCTGACAATATCCACGCCGGCCTCCACTAAAGACGACATAATGCGGCAGAAGCGGGCGATATAAGATTGCCTCAGCAGTGGCCCAATCCCCGGAATTTTCAGCAGAAGCCGGTCCATCGCCGTTGAAAAGTGCTGATTTTTTCTTTTTAACATGACGTATGTAAACACGATGGCGAATGCAGCCAACAGAATCACATACCATCTGGATGTGATAAAATTGGAAAGCGACATGACGAACAGGGTGATCGCCGGCAGCTTGGCGCCAAACTGCTTAAATACGGATGCAAAATTCGGCAGCACAACCCCGTTCATGATAATCATCAGCACCAGGGTGAGGAACAGCAGAAAAATCGGATATCCCATTGCGCCCCTCAGTTTTGCCGTCAGTGCAATTTCTTTTTCCAGTATCGTCGCACAGCGCTCAAAGGCCGTGTCCAGTCGGCCGTTCGCTTCACCCGACTGGATGACGTTGATAATGATTTCAGGGAAGGCTCGGAATTTTGCCATTGCGGCCGAAATCGGAATTCCGGTGTATAAATCGGAATTCATCTCGGTCAGAATTTTTTTGATTTTCTTATCTTTTTCGCCGTCAATTAAAACCCCCATCGCCATGGAAAGCGAAACGCCCGCTTTCATCATGATTCCCATCTGATGCATCATTGCAAGCAGCTTTTTCTTGGGGATTTTCGCCCGGTGGATGTCAGAAGTACCGATCTCCATTTCCCAGATTGATTTCGGTGCGGCGGCTTTTTCCGCGCCGCCTGTCAGTTCCAGCGCGGTCAGCCCCTCATCCTGCAGGCGGGCGATGGCTTCCGCCTTATTGTCGGCGCTGATAAAGCCATGGGATTTTTTGTTTTTGGCGTTTACGGCGGTGTAATGGTATTGCAATAAAATCCCTTCTTCCCCAGAATCTTTCAAACGGCCGCGTCAGCCGCGGATTATTTGTTTAAGTCGGCGTTATACTCCGCGGCGGCTTTCTGCGTGATGATACCGCGCCGGAACAGCTCGTCAATGCTTTTATCCAGCGTAATCATCCCCTGATTCATTCCCGTTTGAATTGCCTGACTGATATTTGCGGTTCTGCCTTCCCGAATCAGGTTGCTGACGGCCGAGTTGACAAACATCATTTCAAACGCGGCAACGCGCCCCCGGCCGTCGGCGGTGGGGAGCAGGCGCTGCGAAATTACGCTTTTGAGCACAAGGGAAAGCTGCGTCCGGATTTGCTGCTGCTGCTCGGGCGGAAAAACGTCAATTAAGCGGTCGATTGTTTTGGAAGCGCCAATGGTGTGCAGGGTGGAAAGTACCAGATGCCCGGTTTCCGCCGCGGTAATCGCAATCGAAATGGACTCCAGGTCGCGCATTTCCCCCACCAGGATAATATCCGGGTCCTCCCGCAGCGCGGCTTTCAGCGCCCGGGCATAGGAAGCGCTGTCCGCCCCAACTTCCCGCTGGTTGATAATGCAGTTTTTCGGGCTGTGCAAATATTCGATCGGGTCTTCAATTGTGATGATATGGCCGCTGCGCGTTTTATTGTACTCGTTGATAATTGCCGCCAGCGTGGTGGATTTTCCGCTTCCGGTCGGGCCCGTTACCAGCACCAGCCCTTCCTTCAGCTCCAGTACGCGGCGGATGGACTGCGGCAGGCACAGGTCGGCAATTTCCGGTGTGGCCGCGTTGATAATGCGCAGAACCAGGGTCATACCCCGGCGCTGCTTGAGCGCGTTTACACGGAAACGCCCGCATCCGGGGATTTCCGCGGCGGCGTCCATGTCGCCCGTCATAAGGAATTCCTCATATTTTTCACGTGTCAGGCATTGGCTGATCATATTGCCGACTTCGTCGGAAGTAAGCGCGGGAGCGTCCAGAAAGCGCACAGCCCCGTTGATGCGATAGGCGGGCCGGTTGTACGCCGCCAGATGGATATCCGAGGCATGATTGGCAACCCCGTCTTTGACAAGCTGAAAAAAGTCCATATTTTACGCCACCCATTCTTTACATTTGCAGGCTGTAAACCTCAACCATTTCCTCGATGGAGGTTTTCCCTTCCATTACAATCCGCTTAATGTTTTCATCCAGTGTTATCATGCCCTCTTTGATTGCGGTTTCTCTGATTTCGTCCACGCTTTTGCCGTGATTAATGCAGGATTTGACCGCGGGGGTGACAGGCATGATTTCGTGGATCGCCGTTCTTCCCTTATAACCTTTATAATCGCAGTAGCTGCATCCTTTTGCACGGTGCAGTCTGAGCGGCGTGCTTTTTTCCAGCCCCAGCAGAGTCAGGTCCTCTTCGGTGGCCTGGTACTCTTCTTTACAGTGGGGACAGAGCGTGCGTACAAGGCGCTGTGCAATCACGCCCAGCATGGCGGAGGACACCATGTACGGTTCCACGCCCATGTCCAGCAGACGGATGATGGAACTGGGCGCGTCGTAGGTGTGCAGTGTGGACAGAACCAAGTGGCCGGTAATGGCAACGCTGGCGGCGATTTCCGCCGTTTCGGTATCGCGTATTTCACCGATCATCACCACGTCGGGATCCTGCCTCAGGATGGAGCGCAGCACCGTGGCAAAGGTCAGGCCGGCTTTTACATTCACGTCCACCTGCGTAATGTTCGGAATTACCATTTCCACGGGGTTTTCCACGGTAAGGATGTTGATGTCCTCGCGCATGATTTCCTTCAGAGCAGTGTAAAGCGTGGTGGATTTTCCGCTTCCTGTCGGGCCGGCCAGTAAAATGATACCGTGGTTGTTACGCAGCATTTCATTAAACTTCGTAAGGTTTTCCGGAAGAAAGCCGATGTCCTCCTTCACAAGGGCGAAACTGAGCGCGGTGGTGATACGGATGACCACCTTTTCCCCGTAAACGCACGGCAGGATGGAAATTCTCATGTCGATTTCCTTGTCGGCGATTTTATAGCTGATGCGGCCGTCCTGCGGAATGCGTTTTTCCGCAATGTTCATGCCGCCGATAAATTTAATGCGGGAAACGACCGAGGGAATCAGTTCCGCGCTCGTCTCCATGTAAAGGCTCAGGTGACCGTCCACGCGGAAACGGATCCGCATGGATTTTTCCTGGGGTTCAATATGAATATCGCTGGCTTTCAGCAGGACAGCCTGTTCAATCATGTTGTTTACAAAGCGGATGATTGGCTGTTCGGTGGCACCCGTGACTGTTTCAGCCGGGCTTTCCGGCTGGAAGGCGGAAAGTTCCTTCGCGGCGGCGAACGCCTTCTGGGTTGTGTATAATTCCCGGATTTTTGTTTCGATTTTTTCGTGTTCGGCGATTACGGGCCTCACCTTTAACTTCGTGTAAATTCCGATATCATTAATTCCGTTGTAGTCGAGCGGGTCGGCAACCGCGACGGTCAGGATGCTCCCTTCGCGGCGGACGGGCACAATCGAGTTGGAGCGCGCCAGTTCTTCGGGCACCAGCGATGACAAAGCGGGGTCCACGCCGACGGAAGACAGGTCCAGATACGGAACGGAAAGCTGCTTTTCCAGCGATCTGATGATCTGCATTTCAGTCAGAAAGTGATTTTCCACCAAAATCCGTCCAAGCCGTTTATTCGAACCTTTTTGGCGCGCCAAAGCCTGCTGCAGCTGGTCTTCGGTCAGAACGCCGGAATTGATCAGAATTTGTCCCAGCTTCAAATTGGTAATTTTCATGCTGCGCTCCTTTACAAATTCAGCAAAGAGAGGTACCACCCGGCGAAACTGCTGATTTGGCTGTGAAACGCCAAAAACAGGAGCGTTGCAAGGCAGATGTACGGCCCAAGCGGAAGATAGAGGTTTTTCAAAATTTTCCTGCGGATCAGTAACAATACAATATGGAAAAATGCCAGTAAAATCGTCATCAGAAACAGAAGAAATACATAAGGAAAGCCCGCCAGCAGCCCGACGGCTGAAAACAGCTTTACATCGCCGAAGCCGAGCGCCTCTTTTTGGTACGCCAGCCGGCCAAAAAGCCCCATGGCAAGCATCAGCCCCGCGCTGGCCGCCGCGCCTAAAACAGGGGAAACCCACCCGGAATGGAGCGCCCGATTCTTAACAATCAGGTCGAAACAATCCAAAGCAAGCACGGGAGGAAGCAGTGCCAGCACAAACTGGTCGGGGATAATGCGGTACTTCAAATCGGCTGTGCCGGTCAGCAGAAGCACAATGGCGATGATACAGCACACATAAAAGTAAAAACTGTTTCTATATTGCTGATACAGACTGATAAAGGCTGCCGCAAGAATCAGCACCATCACAATGCCGTGGGGCTTCCATAAAAGCCGTTTTCCGGAAAGCTCCGCGCCGGGCTGTTCACCGTAATCACAGAGCCAGCCTGCGGGGACCGCGTTGAACACGGCTACGCTGAGCCCTGCCGCCGCAAAAGCCGCGGCAAGACAGATTAAGACCCGCATCCCGGTCATCCCTTCGTCCCCATGGCACCGAAATAATAAAGCGTCAGGGTAATGTCGGTCTGCTGCTGTGTACGCGTTACGGTGTTGACATAGTAAGCGCCCTTTGTCTGACTTTCAAAATAATGCAGAAGATTCGTCAGCTGTGCATTGGTGCATACGGCGTTTAATTTCACCGAAACGCTGCACAGTGGTTTTCCCTGCCATGAAGTTTTATTTTTAACCACAGTTTCGCCGTTTACCTGAATACCGGCGGGTACGATTCCCGCCGCCCTGCACGCCGCGTCGATATCTTCCGCCACGGCTTTTCCGTTGACGGCCGTGCTTTGGCCGGTTTGCTCCAGTTCTTGCTGCATTTCGGCAATCTTGTTTTTCAATTCGTCTGCTTTGCCCATTTGCCGGTCATACAGCTGAATCTGCTGTGTGTTTTTCTGATGCTCGGCGTCAAGCTGGGCAACTTTGACGTTCATGGGTGTGAACACAAAATTAAAATAGAGCAGAAGCACAAGGACAAGGCCCAACAGATAGAGCAAAACGCCGGAAACTTTCCTGCTTTTCATTTTCCGTCACCGCCCTTGCTGTCCGAATTCCACGGGGTAAATTCCGTTACGCTCAATACTGTGCTGCAGCTGTATGCGCCGTTGGATTGGAGCGCAATACTGAACGGGATTGAAATCGTAAAATACCTGTTTGCTTCGATATCGTGTTTAATGGATAAATAATCGCTGTAGTTCGCAACGGTAAAGGTAAGGGAGACGCTTCCGGCCGTATTGTCGATGGTGAAGGAATCGATGGACCTGGCCTTTGCGGCTACCTGGTCAAACAACTGTTTTGCGGTTTCCTCCGTTTTGCTTTTGGCATAGGGCAGCACGGCGCGGTCGCTTTTTTCCCCGGCCAGCTGCGACGACAAATCGCTTTGCTTCTGCAGCAGTCCTTTGACCTCATTATGGGCCGTGTCGGAAAGGACGGCGTTATCCTGCTGGATTTCATTGGTCTTTATGGAGTAGAGCAGAGGCTCCAGCGCCATCACACCCAATGCGAGCAGGGTGATGAACGCCAGAACGGCGACATTTGCCGCACGCGTGCCGGATTTTGCCTTTGCGGCGTTTAAAAAATCAATATCATCCGCTTTTTTCGCAGCCAGCAGACCGGAGAAAGTGAAGAAAGCCGAGGGACGCAGGCCGATGCCGCGGGCCTTGGGACTGATTTCGGGCAAGCGCCCCGTCGCCGCGCAAAGGTCAATATTTTTCAGCGAAACGTCCAGCCCCAGCTGATTCCAAAATTCGCTGAAATTCGGCAGGGTGGACATGGCGCCGCATAAAATGATCTGATTCAACTCCAGCCGTTCGCTGGAAATGACCATTCGGATATTTCGAACCGCCTCGCTCGCGCTCGCATCCAGCAGCATGGCTATCTGTTTGGCGGCTTCGGAGGAAGAATCGGGTACATTTTCCCCATAAACGCCGTTGCTCCCGACTAAACCAACGGCGTCGCGGAAGGAGACAGATTGATTTTTTCTGACAATTTCAATAATGTCCTCATAAACGCCTTCAAAGGTTCTTTGAAAAATCGGAAAACCGTCGTGCAGCACAAGCAGGCGCGTTTTTTCAAAACCCAGGTCCAAAACCGCCACAGTCTGCCCTTTCGAATCCACCCCGGTTTTCGCAGCGTACAGCAATCCGCCAATCGGCGGAATAATTTTAATCACAGAAAGCCCGCACTGGGAAAATCCCTTTCTTATCCCGACAATCAGTTTGTTCTTTACTGCGAACAACGCACTTGTCAGTTTGCCGGTTACTTCATTCAGATATCCGTATTCATAATTTTGGATCATATAATCGTCTACGTTGTCCGACAGTACAGCTTCCGCTTCCAGTTTTGCAAAGGAGAGCAGGTTTTTGGATTTGCACGGCAAATGCTGGTATTCCTTGCAAATAACATTGTCGTCCTCAAGGCAGAACAGGATTTTTTTCGTGTCCAGATTTGCGGCCAGAATACATTCCCTGACAAATTTCGCAAAAACGGGAATGTCGGAAAGCACCCTGCCGCCGCGAAGATTCTCCGGCAGCTCAAAATTCTGCGGCACGCCGAAAACCGCCCTGCGTCCGCTTTTAACACGGGTGAGGGAAAGAATGCCGCGGGATGTTTGCAGTAAAATAAATTTCAAAACAGCGGACACCACATTTCTCCTGTTATTTGGTGCGAAAATTATGTAGATTAATGAAATATTATATCAAATTATGTATGATATAGCAATTGAAAATAAGAATAAACGGGCCGGTTTTATGGAATAAAAATTTTATGCGCCGCAGAAAGCTATTATCTGAATAACCCGAAAAATTTATGCGGAAATGCGGTCAGCTTCCCGGCGATATTACCCAGCCGCCTGATAAAGGCCGGCACCGTGCGGATACGGTGCCGGCCTTGCGCTGCGGAGGACTGGACTTGCCATGATGTTATGCACTTATTCAAAATCTGTAAAATGAATCACAAATCAGGTGGTGGGGACGTTGATGACAGTGTGAACGGGGGAGTCTTTATCAAACGGGGTGCCGTCTGTTCCTGTAACCAAGAAGACTTTCCCATCCTCATACCGCCAGTGAGCGCCTGAGACTTTAGCATCCGGGAGAGCGCCGATTCCCTCATGGGTCAGTGCCTGGGATACTTTTAATGCTGTAGTATCAACCGCAGTACCGTCTGCATTTTTCCAGGTTCCTGCGATTGCTTCCGAATAGGCGGACTTCAGTGCCAGCTCAATTGTCTGTGCATTTGCGGCATCCGCGCTTGTATTTGCATCATTAATTACGTTGGTGACTGTCGGAACGGCAATTGAAGCCAGAATGGCAAGCACGGCGATGACAATGACCAGCTCGACGAGCGTAAAGCCTTTTTTGTTCGTTTTTCTTAACGTTTTTTCCATATTTTCTACCTCTTTCTTTTTCCTGTTTGTTAACGGTCAGGCTCTCCCGGATTAATTTCTGTTCCGATTATAAAACGAAATGATAGTGCTGTCAATAAACACTTTATAGTTTCAAAAAATTCATTTTTTTGCCATTAAATGAGTCACATTTTGTCGATAAGCAGGAGAAAATAAAATTAAAAAATACGGTTATATGACCGAATAATGTCATGTGGAATATATTTGAAGAAATGGAAGAAAAAAAGTCGGAGATTTTTACCGCAGACAGTAAAAATCCTTGCGAAAAAGCGGGGATACGGATATAATCAGAAAAAAGGGCGGAGGTGCTGAAAATGGAATCAAACTCAAAACGGGGCGCGGCTCTCGCGTATGCAATTGTGATCACGGCAGCGCTGCTGGTTTTTGCCTCCGCGCTGATTTCGGTTGCACAATTTAACCTCAGTGCTTCCCAAAACAGCTTGGAGGGCCGTCAGGCATACCTTGACGCCAAGTCCGCCATTGAGTACGGCAGGGCTTATTTAAAACTGAATCCGGACAAGGCGGATAAAGATTTTACAATTCTGCGCGCCGATGAAGGCACGGGCTTTTTAATCGGCGGGGCAGACGCCGCCGATGCGGTGGCTTCTTATGACGGCACGAAAAAAACAATCAGCGCCGCGGCGAAATACAAATCCTCCGACCGTGTGCGTACGCTGGGGTATCAGTTTACGGCAACGGAGCCGCAAAATCCGTCTTCTTCCGATACGGATTTTGTGATTGTAGGAGCGACTCAGTTTAACGGCGTTCCGGCGATGAGGCGTTGGAACAGCGGTGCGGCGTTTTATCAGGGAAAGTCTGTTTCACCGTACACGGTTTGTTTTCAATATCCGGTTCAACTGGAAGGAAATTCAAGTTTAACAGCACCCCAAATCTATTTTATGGGGACGGACGGAAGCAACGCATCCATTTACGGGTACACCGGGTCGCTTTCTCTGGACTCGGATTTTATTTATTTGTCGGGCAATGTTACAGGGCAGAATTACAGTGAGACGAACCGTATGCGGCTCAAGCTGTCACGTGTTGGAGGAATCCTGTATGCTGCCGCACAGAGCGGATGCAAAATTGTGAAAGCAACGTCCGGCGGAGTTGTCACATTTGTCATTCCCAAAGGTTATTACCGCATAAAAGCGGGCTGTGACCTCATTTTGTTGACAGAAGCAAATATGTCCGATTATTTGGAACCGATTTCCGGCAGTGAAGCGGGTTCCGATATAGATTCAGACAGAGTTTCTTATATAGAAAGCAATTATCCGCATATACTGAGCGGGGATGAATGGGATAACAGCAAGGGAACCAGATGGACTTTGAATAATGGGAAGCTGTCGGATGGGTATCCGTTCGAATATGACGATGCACACGGAACACATCAGGTCAACTGGTCAGGAAACGGTTCCTTGACAGCTTACAATGTGCAGCTATATGTAACGGATTGCTCCAATTGGGAAAAGGCATTTCAAGGTGGAAATAACGCTGTGTACCAAGCGCAGGAAATTGATCTTCGCTATGTAAATGAGGACGATTTTGTGATTCCCAAAAAGCAGACCGTTACATTTCAGGCTGATGTTATCTCATTAAGCATGGAGTTTCGTGATGATGAAGTGGGGGAAAATGCAGATGACCGGCCGGGAATACAGGGGCACGACAGCAGTGAACACACCCGGTTTATTCTAAAACCGCTTCATGGAAATAAGGTGCAGCTGTACGTGCCAAATGAGTTGAATGTACGCCAAAATAAGAATCATGTTCTATACACGATACAGCCCGGTTACTATGAAGTTCCGGAAATGGATTTGCTGAGCGACGACGCGAAGGACTTTTTCAGCGGCACAACGCCGAATGATCCTCCGTCCGGCGGCTCAGGCGACGGCACATTGACCGGAGGTGTTTATACCGATGGAAAGTAATCTTTTCCAAAAGCTGAGGAGCAAAAAGGGCACCACCATGGTCGAAGTGCTTGCGGCAGCGCTGATTCTGGCCATTGTGGTTACCGCCGTGGTGACCGGCATCAGCTTTTCACAGCGCAACATTCTTTCCGAAAGTTCCCAAAGTGACGCTGCTGCGCAGGCGCAAAGTCTTGCGGATACGCTGGTTTCCAAACTGCACGGGGCGGAAGAATCCGAAGCCGAAGCCCTGACGCTTCCCGGTGCAGCGCGCGTGGAAGCGGGCAGTTTTCCGGTTCCGGCACAGGACAGGCAGTTTGCGATTGAATCTGTTCACGACGGGGACGGAGGGGATAAGGCAATCTATGGATATCGGATCAGAACCGCGGTTTATTACACCGACAGTACCGGCCGTAAATGCGTCCAGATGACGGCATTCGCGGCAAAGGACGGTGACGGCGAATGAGGATACGGAGCCGCCGGGGCTTTACACTGGTGGAAATGATTGTCGCCGTTGTGCTTACCGCGGCCGTGATTGCGGCGGCATGCACTGTGCTGTATTTGGGGACAAGCAGCTTTCACACCGGCACGGAAAATGCAGTAAATCAGCAAAAGGCCGCTCTTGCGGAAAGCTATTTGCAGCGGTACGCGTCCACGGCATTTACACTGTCCCCTTCAAATGAGGAAGGATCCGACGGCATTCTTTTTTCGCTTGCGAATGGGGTGCTGACCATCCGCAGACAAACCGCTCCCGGCGGAGCAATGCAAACGGTCGCTGCCATCGACGGTATTCGGGGGATGGAACTGAAAATTGACGACGGCACCCTGAACTACACGATTGTGTCGGCGGACGGAACCTACCGGCTCGCGGGCGGGATTGTGCTGAATAATTTTCAGGGCGGCAGCGTGGAAAATCTCCCCAATGAAAGTGATTCCTCTTTGTTTCTCGGGATGACTTCCTCCGAGGCCGCTCCCTGATTTTTAATAATGTAACAAATCGTGTCAAAATTCCAGATGATTGGAAATTATTAGCAGTCAGTTTTATCGCTTTTTGTACGATATTTATTATATGGTATAGATGTGCCATGAATAAGCGGCGTTGCCGTTCGTAAGAGGGCGAATAGAATGAATGCAAAGAATGCAAAAGCGACATTTTCATTTCATGTGTTTTTATCTTCCTTAGCGGGGGAACCGCTGGCAATTAAATATAAAGAGATGGCAAATATTCTGAATGTTTCCGAATCCACGCTTTCCAAGCTTCGCCACAGCCGCCTTGGAAAGATGCCGGCGGGTCTGCACCCCACTCTGATGGCGTCCCGCTTTGCCGCCGGAATTTTGCAGAAATTTGCGCCCGCCGCTCCTTCCACCACAAAATGTTTCGCGGCATACGCCCAGATGCTGAATGATAAATACATAATTTCGGATTCACTTGCGCGCTTTGCGGCGCTGTTTCCCGCCCACGGATCCATAGATGAAGACCGGGCCAAAAAATTATACTCCGGAATGATTCCTGAACTGATTGAGCGCTGCTACGAAGAGGCGTATTCCAATGCTGAGCAGGATTATGCAAACTGGGCTCTGAACCACAGCAAGGCAAAATCCGGCATGCTTTACCAGAAGATGTGCGACGCGGTTAATCAGGATGCACTGGATGGCGAAAAGCTGAAGCAGCTTTTGAACGTAGTTTATGCGGCCAGCCTTCGGAATCATTATTCAGAATATTACAGCGGCTTTTCATTTCTTGAGACGATCAACAGTTTTATTCGTTCGCAGGTCAATCAGCCTTTTTATCCTTCCGTGCGCCGCAGCGAAATGATCTCTATTTCGGAGGATTCCAAAAAGATGGTTCGCACCGTGCGCGCTCAGGAACAAATTGTCGCGCAGTCCCTCAAGCCAATGGAGTTCACGCTGACACAGTCTTTTTACCACGCTGTGCAGACACCGGTCAGGGAGCTTATAGAACTCGCGTTTCAGAAATTTTCCTGTACTGTGGACAATCTGCCGCTTATCAGGTATATCAATATCCATGAAAATACCGGTTACGTTTCGCCGCTGCAGTTTGTCACTGCGGTGCAGGCAGCGGATACGGGCAGCGGAAAGGCTTTTACGGAACTTGTACTCCGGTTCACGCTTTACCCAATCGAGGCGGGCGAACCGATTCATGTCGCGTATGAGTATTCCTGTACTTCTCCATTTTTCTGCAACATTTCCTGTAATTACAGTTATATTCTGCAGTATCCCTGTAAGTTTCTGGATCACGAATTTGTACTGGACGCTCAGACTCGACGGAGATGGGGGATGCGTGTGGAACTTTTTGCTCCGATTATCAGTAATGCTTACGGCGGGAAAAGTGCGGATGAGGTTCGCGCGAAAAGCAGCGGAACGACCGATGCCATGCGTGTCACATTTTATGACTGGACAATTCCGGGGACGGGCTATTACCGGAATTTGTATGAGTTAAAATATCTTCGCAGCGCATCAGAGCCCTCGCGGCACTAAATTTATAAAATATCTTGCATGATGAAGGTGCAATCTTATATAATGTTAATATGTATCAGTATATATTAATGAAAGGGGGCTGCCGATATGCTCCAGCAGAACGAAGAACATATTCCGGTGTTTTTTACCGTCTGCTACAAACCGTATGACGGCGGCGCTCAAAATGATTCCCTGCTGGCCAAGGTGCGGCAAAGATACCTCACAACATTTCGCGGCGCGTCAGGGAAGGACCGCAGTTTTACAACCGGTACGGAGCTGCGTACCCGCTACAGGATTGGGCGCGGAACCTTCGAATGGCTGAAGACCGGCGGGAAAACGGTGCTTCAAAAAGCATACCCGGAAAAGAACGGATATTGCATCGTCACATGGAATATGGAAGGTGCCATGGTTGCCAAGTCACGCTACGGCAGGGATCACCACTGGCTGCAAACCTCCTATTATTCCGGCGATGCCACAAGACCGGCGGCATTGCTCAGGCCAGGGCAGGGCGGCCTTGTTTTGCTGCAGTTTGAACCGGCGAAACAAAAATACAACCGAACCGATTTGGTGCCCTGTGCATTTTGTGCCGGAACGGCGCAGCAGAGCCTTGTGGACACGATCGCCGGGGAGGCTCAGGTTTACGGAGAAACGGATGGGGGCAGCTTCTGCTACTCTACGCAGGAGGAAAAGGAACGACGGACCGCCGTACTGAACGATTTGGAGTCCGGCACCCGCAGCCTCCAGCCGGACTGGCCGGCGGAGCAGGCCGCGGAACTGCAGTTTGACTACATACAAAACGACCGTCCTGTTCAGGAACAGGAACCGCAGCCGGAGCACGAGCCGCAGCCCCCGCTTGCTCAGGTGCCCGTGGAGCCGGACTACGCTGCGGATCATGAACTTTTCAGCATTGAAGAACCGGTACGTGAACCTACTAAATATACTGTAGCGGCGAAAGGGCTCGGCGGCGCCACACAGATCAGCGGCGCCATCGCCCCAAGCGTGGAGCGTGCCGCAAAGCGTATTGTAATCAGCGCGGAGGAAAGCTACCTGTATTTCGGCAAGGTGATAGACGGGCTGCGCCAGGGGCGCGGCAGAACCCAGATGCAGAACGGCTGTACGGCTTATGAAGGCGACTATATTAATGATAAGCGCGACGGTTTCGGCGCGTACTACTATAAATCCGGTAAAATCTGCTATGTCGGCACATGGAAAGCCAACAAACGCGACGGTGTGGGGGTTGCATACAGTTCACGCGACGACTCTATCTTCGTTGGCAAATGGAAGGACAATATCCCCACGGGCTCCGGCGCGGCCTTTGACGCCGAGGGCAACTTGATTTACACAGGGGAATGGAAAAACGGTCTGCGCCACGGCCGCGGTACCGAATTCAAAGACGGGGAAATCGTTTTTTCCGGGGAGTTCCGTGACGACAGGTATTATTCGGGATACAAGCGGATTGAAGAATGACGGAAATTCATCTTAATTGAACTGGGGTGTTTTCATGCAGTGGGTGGAGGTACATAATGTAGAATATGGGGAATGCATTGTTCTGGGCGGTGCGCACAAGGATATCCTGATGGTGGACTGCGGCAGCATTAACCAGAAGATTCGCGAGGGCGACCTGGCGTTTTCCTCCTATGTCGATCCTGCCATTCTGCGGCGTTACTCCGACTGCACTTTTCGAAGCTTTTTGCTTACTCACTATCATCGCGACCATCTTTGCGGGTTCCGGCAGCTTCTGGAGGCCAGCCCCGATTATTTTAACCGCATCTTTCTGCCGGCCGCCCCCTGTGACAAATGCGGGCGGCCGCTGCTTTTAGAATTCGCGCTGTTTGTTTATGTGTTTCTGAATCATCAGAGCGACTACTCGCAGGTAAATGTGAGCGCGCTTAAAATTTTTGACCGGACTGCGAAAATTGCCGGAGCGGGTCGCATTTTCGCTTTGAAATCGGGCGACAGCTTCGTATTCGACGGCGTAACCTATGACATCCTTTGGCCGGCTTTGGAAGACTTCCCGTTTTCCGACTTGTTCGCCGGTGCCGTGGAGGCCATGAACATCTGCCTGTCTTCGCCGTTTCTGCCTCAGGCGGCCCGGGACTTTATGCGCTTAAAGGAACAGTTTTGCACTGCCTACCTTGCGTGCTGCAAAACTGTGCCGCTTCAGCAGGAAAACATTGACCGTGTTGCTGCTATATTAAATGAAATAGAGGGGCTGATTCCGCAGCTTCTGCTTCTGCCCTCCTCACCGGATATTGCGGAAATTCTCAGCCGCCCGACAACGCGTACCGCGTACTCGGATGAGCTGAATGCCGCGGGGATCATTTTCCAAAACCGTCGGACACGCGAGGCCAGTCTGGATGACATCCTGATGACGGGCGACGCAACGCCGGAGAGCATGGATGCGGTCGCGGATCTTCTTTATGATCACTATTATATGATTAAGGCGCCGCACCACGGCACTGCCAGCGCGTGGAGCCATCTGTTCACCGAGATCAGCGCGTCCCACATCATTATCAGCAACGGGGATTATCAGCAGGGGGGCCTGATTGCCGCCGAATATGTTGACTTGCCCGCGATTAAGCACTGTACAAACTGCGCCGCCTGCTCGTGGTATAAAAACAGCGGATGTTCCTGTAACCGTCTGGCCTGCTGTTACGACCTGCCGAGCCGCCCCGGACTGACAATCAAATGCCCGTTCTGTCAAAATCCGAAAGGCTCCGCGCCCTGCGGTATCTGCGTGGTATCCTCCAGCGGGGTACGTTCCTGCCTGTGCGACGACAAGCCCATAGGAATCAATCTTTAGGGCCGCTTGGCCCCATCACAGCCGCGTCCTGTTTGACAATATATTCCTATACAGGTTTTGCCTTGTACTTTATAAAAAATCTGGGTATAATCTATTCAATGCTGCATTATAATAGGAAGCAACAGATAATCAATTCATCCATATTCTGCCCGTTGCGGGCGGACATGTTAATTACCCATTGTTCTTATTGTATTGTTTGTTGGGCTACTTTTGGAAAAAGTCCGGTACATAGCCTTGTTTCTTTTCTATAAATTTCACAGGGATTCCAATGTTTGCCATATAAATAGGAAAACATGGCTTAAATACTGGAAAAATTAAGATGTTTGTACAAAATTTATATAAAATAATATCCATTATGTACTTGACATTGATAATCAAATATCTTATAATCCAATTAAACATATGAGCGGTATATGTGGCTGCGGCATTGCCGGCGCTCTTAGGGCAGGGCTTTCACTGCACATACTGCTGCGAGTCAGGGGAGAAAATTTTAACACCCATGGCGAACATGTATGTTAACTTCTCATAGCACACGCAAATACGCAAAACGAACTATTTTAAGGAGGACAAAAAGGATGAAAAAAATCACAGGAAAAGTTGTTTCTCTTGTGCTTGCTCTAGCACTCGTAGTTACAAGCTTTTCAGCAACCTTCGCTTTCGCCGCTACAAAGACGATGAGCGGAACAGTCAGTGGCACCAATCAAGATTCGATTTACCTCGTAAATGGTGGCGCTACTAAATCGGTAGATCTCAGTGCTTTCTTGCTTACCAGTGGAAGTGATTTTGCAATTGAGACAAAGGATCATGGAACTGTTACTGGTGAGAAAATTGATGCAATCTCTCACGTTTCCGGTGACAAGCTGGTTTCGTTAACCGTGAACAGTACTACTGATGTAGCAACGCTCAAACTGAAGAGCAGCACTGCTAGCGGTAAAGAAGTTATTTCTGTTCTTTACGAAGGCAGCTATACCGATGATGACGGCAACGATTATACAGTTAAGGCGAAAAAAGATTTGACTGTATATGTTTTTGACAAAGACGCCATCGTATTCGGCAAAGTTGGAGCCAAGGATTCTGGCACAGGCCTCGATGATTTCGGAACCTTTGCACAGTCAGTTGGCTATACGAAACAAGTCGGTATTTATAAAGCAGAGCCTTATAGTGATGATACTGCGTTAGCAACGTATGTGCCTGCCGAATTAACTACTGCAACAACTGGAATTAAGGATTCCGGAGCTTACAGCTATAGCATAACAGGTAATGACATAGCTCCTACAGTTGCTGTGTCTGGCAGTGTAGATTCTAGAGTTGCACCTTACACTACCCTGCCAACGTATCAAGTCGGCAAATACAATACTACTCCTGCAAAAGATGCTAGCACCGGCAATGTTACCATTACAATAAAGAAATTGGTGTCAACCACTGGTGGCGTATATAAGGCATCTACCGATTCTGCTGACAAGTACACCCTCAAAACAAAAATCGAGAAGAAAGTTGACGCTGCAACAGTTTTACCAGGTAGCACTGCTTTTACCATCTCAAAGGTAGATGGCAAGAGTGTTCTGACTGGCAATGCTACTGCTGCTACTGCTACCGTAACAGATAGCATCGTTGTATTCCCAGCGACTACAGTCAGTGTTAATGTCGATGAAGACACCAATGTAAAGAAGATCTCCGGTTCTGTCGGAACTCTTACAATTGGTAATGCAAATGTTGGTTCTATTGATATTGACAATGGTTATGTTAATGTTACTGACGGTAAGGTCGGCGATATTACAACAGATGGAGCTCCTGTTACTGCAGGTGGTGATTCTGTCCTTGTAAGCGGCGGTAAAGTTGGAAACATTGATGTTACAGATGTTGATAATAACACAGATAGTAATGTAACAGTTAATGCTGGTACAGTTGGAACCATTGATGCCGACGGTACTGTTACGATTCAAGCTGACGATGTAGACAGCACAATTACTACAGGCAAGATTACAGCGCCGACAGTTTTTGCGTTCTCTTCTGAGTCAAAAGTTACAATTGCTGGTATTAAAGCAAGCGCTGATGGTACCATTACCCTGAAGGGTGACAGTACTTCCGTTGGTTCTATGGACTTTGATTACCGTACTACAACATTGAATTTGGGCGATGAGAATGATGCTTTCACAGGCACTATTCCTGCTCCAACCAATGCAACGAACGCTAAGATTTCTACTACAAATTCAGATACCGTTGTAACGGTTAATGGCGCTGTTGATGTTGATACCATTTCTCTTGACACCGATACCGCTGCTACTTTTGATAGTACCGTAAAAGTCGCTACAGTCGATGGTGATGGTTCTATGAAGATTGGCGCTGGTAAACTCTATGTCACGAGCAGTGCTTCCAGTGTAACATTGAAACTTTCCGACACAACTCTTGCTGCTGGCATGACAGCTTTCAAGGCTGATACTGACACACTTGATGTTGATAGTTTCAACACTTATGGCTTTACTGTTGCGAAGTCTGCTGGTAATAGTGTTGATACCTTTAAGATTGATACACTTTCTTTTGCAGGTGTAGCAATTAACAAGGCTTCTTCCAGTATTGCGAAGGGCTATTCTGAGACTTTCACAGCTTCCGCTTATCCGGGTGGTACATCTATCCCAGCTGGTGATACGATTACTTGGGAACTTGATGGCGGCAGCAGCGATGTCTTTACGTTAACATCTTCCGGCAATACTGCGACAGTTACTGTTAACAGTATTGATTCTACTTTTGCTTCAGAAAACAAGACAACATTAACTGCAACTCTTTATGATGCAGACGGTTATGTTTTGGATGATTATGAAGTTGCGAAGTGTGAAGTTACAGCAACTGCTGTTCCTGCAGCTACTTCCGACACAACGAAGGACTTCTCCGTTGCTAAGGGCGCAAGCTACACCTTCAAGATCACATCTACAACTGCTCCTACTTTCACAGTTGGTACAGCCGGTGTGTTCACATCAGCACTCACTGCTCATACGGGCAATGATTACTTCTACAAAGTTACTGCAGTCGGCAATGTCGGCGCGCAGGCTGGTATTTACCTCAACGGTGCAAAACTCCTTGTTGCTTCTGTAAAATCCAATTTTACAACTGATACAACTAAGGACGTTACCGTAAAAGGTTCCTACACTTTGAAGATTACTTCCACAACAGTTCCGACATTCGGTGTTGGCACAGCAAATGTGTTTGCTGCAAAGTTCGTTTCCAAGTCTGGTAACGATTATTTCTACAAACTCACATCTGTTGGCGCAGTTGGTGCAAAAGCTGGTATCTTTGTAAACGGTACTAAGGTTTTTGTTGCAACAGTTGGCTAAGTAACTACAAAGCACAGCAAGTTTCTTAAATCAATTATTACTCTCTCAACAAAATAAGTATAGTTGTATTTGCGTAGCAGCGGTTTGGGCGAAAGCCCAGCCGCTGCTTTGTGCTGTTGTAATCACTTGTCACTTGAAAATCTGCTGTAAATAACGTAAAATAGAAATATCATTAAAGAGCAAAGGAATTTTGTTATGATATTTAGCAGCTTGTTTTTTATGTTTGTGTTTTTGCCTTTGGTGCTTGCGGCATATTATCTTGTGCCGCGTAAATTTAAAAACCTTTGCCTGTTTCTCTTTAGCCTGGTGTTCTATGCTTGGGGGGAGCCGGTCTCGGTTTTTATTATGCTGTTTACCACCCTGTTTAATTATATCGCCGGGGTGCTGCTTGATAAATATCGTGAAGAACGCAGTAAGGCGCGGGTGTTTTTAATTATCAGTATCTGCGTGAATGTTGGCTTGCTTGGATTTTTTAAATACTCAGGGCTGCTGGTGGAAACATTCCATGTTTTGACTGGAATTCCCGTTCCTGTGCCGCAGGTGGTTTTACCAATCGGCATCTCATTTTATACCTTTGAGGCATTGTCATATTCTATAGATGTTTATCGTGGCGATGCACCGATTCAACGCAACCTTGTCGATTTTGGTACGTATATTTCATTTTTTCCACATCTTGTGGCTGGTCCGATTGTTCGCTACGAGTATTTGGCGGATCAACTGCACAATAGGCGGGAGACATTTGGAAAGTTCACCGCGGGTTCGCAGCGTTTTATGGTCGGCATGTTTAAAAAAGTGCTCATCGCTAATAATCTTGCTCAGCTGGCCGATAAGGTGCAGTACATGGGAAGCCCCTCCACACTTTCTGCCTGGCTTGGAATACTTGCCTTCACCTTCCAGATTTACTTTGATTTTTCCGGCTATTCCGATATGGCGATCGGCTTAGGCCAAATGTTTGGATTTTCTCTTCCGGAGAACTTCAATTTCCCGTATATTTCACGCAGTGTATCCGAGTTCTGGCGTCGTTGGCATATCACCCTTGGCTCATGGTTTCGTGAATATGTTTATATTCCACTCGGCGGAAATCGTTGTTCTACAATTAAAAACATTCGCAATTTGGCGATTGTTTGGGTTCTCACCGGGATTTGGCACGGTGCAAGCTGGAACTTCGCGATGTGGGGCGCGTATTACGGAGTGCTGATTATTTGCGAAAAACTGTTTTTGAGAAAATGGCTTGAGAAAATACCGCAATTTTTTCAATGGCTTTACAGTTTTTTAGCGGCGGTAATCGGCTGGGTTTTCTTTTCCTACCTCGATATTCATAAGGCATTCGGTATGATCGGCGCGATGTTCGGTTTTGCCTCCGGCGCGGACAAGCTTGGCGTATATTCGCTGCTTACTTACGCTCCGCTTCTTATTGTTGCAGCCTTTTGCAGTACACCGCTTGTGGGCAGACTAACCGAAAAATTGCGCAAAAGCGGCATAATCGGCCGTTTGATATGGTGCACAGGATTTGTGTTTCTGTTTGTAGTTTCGCTGTCGTTTCTGGTGGATAATTCCTACAATCCATTTCTTTATTTCCGATTTTAAGGTGGCAATATGAATATATTTAAAAAATTAAAAGAAAATAGCAAGGAATGTGAGGCGGGACATGCTGTCGTTATGGCGGTTTTATTCCTTACTATCCTTGTTGGGATATTGAATCTTATTTTTGCACCAAAGCAGGCGTTTTCTGAGGATGAGAACCGTGTGCTTGAATCTGTACCGCAGCTTACGCTCGAGTCTGTCAGGGACGGCAGCTTTATGGACTCCATCGAAAGCTATGTGGGCGACCATTTCATGATGCGCAAGACTTTTATTTCACTGAATACAGTTTCCCAACTTTTTATGGGCAAACGGGATTTGGGTTCCGACTATAGCACAACGCCCGCCGAGGGCGGGGTATATTTCGGTAAAGATAATCATATTTATGAGGTTCTCCTGCCGAACCGAACTGACATTTTTCGGGACAATGTTGCAGCGCTGAATCTTTTCGCCGAAAAATCAGCATTGCCGTTCTACGTTTTGCCTGTGCCTTCGGGGTCACAGGAACAGCCGGACCGGCTGCCGTTCTTCGCACCCAACCATGATCAGCATGAAGAGCTGAATGAGATCAGATCGGCGATTGGTGCCAAAGCTCATGTAATCGATCTTTTTGATACTTTAAGCGATAAAACCGGGAAGGATTTTTATTTTAAAACGGATCATCACTGGAATGCCTATGGCGCTTACGAGGGCTACAGGGCGCTTGTGGGTACAATGGGCTATCAGATTGCACCGTTAAGTGATTTTAACCTAAAGGAGGCTTCCACAGCCTTCTACGGTACGTTATATTCGAAAGCGGTATTGGCCGGGCAGGTGCCGGATACTTTGTATCTTCCGGTTTATAAAAAAGCGATGACTTTGACACAACAAACCGGCAAGCAGTCGCGTGAATCAATTTACTGGGAAGAATATCTGCAAAAGAAAGATAAATATTCTGTTTTTCTCGGCGGCAACCACAGTGTCGACGTAATTAAAAATGCAGATGTCAGAAACGGGAAAAAGCTGTTAATCATTAAGGACTCTTTTGCCAACAGTATGGTGCCGTTTTTGGCAGTAAACTTCTCCGAAATTCACATTATAGATCTAAGATACTACAATCAGGATATTTACGACTATATTCAACAAAATGGAATTACTGAAACGGCGGCAATTTACAGTATTAAGCAGCTTTGTGACGTTTCCGTTGCAAATAAACTCCGGGCACGTTAATTTGTTTATCGGAGTGCGGATTATCTGTCAAAATAACGTAAATTGCAGTAGAAAATGTCATAAATGGAGGAAAAAATATTTTTTCTGTCGAGCATGATGGGAAAAACCGGATGGTGTGTTGTGCAAGTTGTATAGTTACTCTGCGATTATAATTTATAATCAGCAATATAGGGCAAAATTCCATAATATATTATGAATATTTGAAAAACAATAGATTGACAAACACTATAAATTCGATATAATGGGATTGTAATAAAAATTGGAATTAAGTGGCTGTCTGCCATCGTGATTCGTAGAAAAGAATGGAGTAGATTGTTTTGAAGACATTTCAATATACAGTAAAAGATGAATTGGGGCTTCACGCCAGGCCGGCCGGGCTTCTTGTAAAATGCGCAGCGTCTTGTGACTCGGATATAACAATGGAATTGAGAGGGAAAAAAGCGAATGCGAAACGGCTTTTTGCTGTGATGGGCCTTAACGTAAGGCAAAACGATGAAATTGAATTTACCATTGAAGGTGCAACCGAAGAAGATGACTGTGCGAAAATCAAAGATTTCTGCCAGAAAAACTTCTAAGGCTGGTGTTTGAATGAAAAAAATAGATGCAGTCAGCGCTTCCAAAGGAATAGCAATCGGAAAGCTGACGCTTTGCGTCAGCATAGATGATAAAATTGCAAAAAATAATATAACAGATATTGACTCTGAGCTCGACCGGTTGGCCAAGGCGAAGGATGAGGCGATTGAAGCGCTCAATATGATTTATATGAATGCGCTGAAACGGGTCGGCGAAGAAAATTCCATGATCTTTCAGATTCATATTATGATGCTTCAGGATGAAGACTTTTTCGAAGCCATACAAAACATTATACGCGATGAAAAAGTGAACGCTGAGTATGCTGTTTGGCAGGCCGGAAAGCAGTTTTCCGAAATGTTCTCTCAGATGGATGATGAATATATGCGCGGAAGGTCGGCCGATGTAGTTGATATTTCCAAACGCCTGATTCGAGCCCTTGACAAAAGCCTTGCGAATGGGCTTGACAGCCTCAGGGAACGAACCATAGTGGGTGCGGTGGATTTAATGCCGAGTGAAACGGTACAAATGGATTCCTCTAAAGTATTGGCTTTTGTCACGAAGGAAGGTTCAAAGAGTTCACATTCCGCAATTCTGGCCCGCACCATGGGGATTCCGGCGGTTGTTGGGCTGGCTGACCGTTTTGCAGAGCTGACCGACGGCGCACAGGTGATTGTTGACGGTTCGCAGGGCACAGTTTTCATTGAGCCTGATGATCAAACGCTGGAGGAATACAGGGAAAAACAGGAGCAGTTTGAGCAGCATCAGAAGGATTTAAAGCTTTTGAAGGGAACGAAGGCCATTACCAAAAATGGTATTGAGATCGAAATCAATGCGAACATCGGGCATCCTGCCGATGTGGATATGGTGCTGGAAAATGATGCGGATGGAATCGGATTATTCCGCAGTGAATTCCTTTATATGGAAAACAGTACGTTTCCCAGTGAAGAACAGCAGTTTGAGGCATATCGAACCGTACTGCAGAAGATGAACGGCAAACGAGTGATTATTCGCACCTTTGATCTGGGAGCAGACAAACAGGTGCCGTATTTGAATCTTCCCAGGGAAGAAAACCCCGCGCTGGGCTATCGCGCGATTCGCATCTGCCTTGACCGGAAGGAGCTTTTTGTGACCCAACTGCGAGCGTTACTGCGTGCTTCGGTATTCGGTAAGCTTGCGATTATGTTCCCGATGATTATCTCTGTTGAGGAAGTCAGGGAAATTAAATCGATTGTCAGTCAGGTAAAGCAGGATCTTACAAATGAGAAGATAGCGTTTTCTCCGAATATTGAACTCGGTATTATGGTTGAAACACCGGCGTCCGTCATGATGAGCGATCTGTTGGCGAAAGAGGTAGACTTCTTCAGTATCGGAACCAATGACTTGACACAATATACGCTTGCGGTTGACCGCATGAACCATACGATTTCAAAAATGTTTGATTCGCGTCATCCGGCAGTTCTGCGCATGATTGAAATGACCGTTGAAAACGGTAAAAAGGCGGGAATTTGGACGGGAGTCTGCGGTGAATCCGCAGCGGATACGGAACTTACCCAATTCTATGTGAAAATCGGTGTAAAGGAACTTTCAGTCACCCCACCGGCGGTGCTCGAACTGAAAAAGGCCATTCAGCAAATTTCTTTGTGATTTTTTAACTGATTTTTATTATCCTCCAACGATAAAAAATTTTAGGGCATGCTATGATAGTGCTTGTATAGAAGATGCGTTTCAGCAATGATTCTGTTATCCTTCGGGGGAATCCCGATTACTATCATGATCCAATTTATAATAGGAGGTAAAACAATGCAAAAGGTACTAGCAGCGCTTCAGAAACTGGGTAAATCCCTCATGTTGCCTATCGCATCCCTACCGATCGCGGGTCTTCTTCTCAGGTTTGGGCAGAGTGACATGCTCAACATTCCCCTTCTGGCAGATTCCGGCAACGCGTTGTTTAACAATTTACCGTTATTATTTGCAATTGGTATCGCCGTTGGTCTTGCGGAGGACAGTAACGGCGCAGCGGGCTTGGCCGGTGCGGTGGCCTATTTTGTACTGAATGCGGCCGGGCAGGCAATCAACTATGCATTACAGGTTGGCAGTATCTTTATGCCTGCGGGCGGATTTTCAAAGGATCTTACAACAATCAATATGGCGCATTTCGGCGGAATCATTGCAGGTGTGATCGCGGGTCTTTGCTATAACAGATTCCATAGCACAAAGCTCCCGGACTGGCTGGCATTCTTCGGCGGCAGAAGATTTGTTCCGATTGTTACCGGCGGTGTTTCACTGGTAGTGGGCGGCCTGCTTGGAACTGTGTGGCCGACTTTCCAGAAGGGTCTGGATGCTGCGGCAAATTGGATGACGGGCAGCGGCGGTGCCGGCGAATTCATTTACGGCACGCTGAACAGACTGCTCCTGCCTTTTGGGCTGCATCATATCGTCAATACGGCGGTGTGGTTTAACTTTGGTACATACACGGGCGCGGATGGGAAAGCGGTCTCCGGTGACTTGTGGAGATTCTTTGCGGGGGATCCAAAGGGTGGCGTATTTACAGCCGGATTCTTCCCGATTATGATGTTCGCACTTCCAGCAGCTGCGCTTGCCATGTATGTATGCGCGAAAAAAGAGAACAAGGCAGTTGTCGGCGGCGCACTCTTCTCGGTTGCGTTAACGGCGTTTTTAACCGGTATTACAGAACCGATCGAATTCATGTTCATGTTCCTTGCTCCTGCTCTTTTTGTAGTGCATGCCTTGTTGACAGGCTTGTCGCTTGTAGTTTGCAACATGCTTGGAATCCGTGACAGTTTCACTTTCTCAGCCGGTTTGGTGGATTACCTGATTAACTGGACGAAAGCGGCAAACGGGTGGATGATTATTCCGGTCGGTCTTGTGTTTGCAGTTATTTATTTCTTCCTGTTCGTCTTCTTCATTAAAAAGTTTGACCTCAAGACCCCGGGACGTGAGGTAGATGAGGAAACCGCAAGCTTTTCGAAACTGGTGGACGATCAGGGTTTTGACGAGATCGCGAAACAGTATATTGAAGCTTTGGGCGGTGCGTCGAATATTAAAGAAATCGAGTCCTGCATTACTCGTGTCCGCCTCGTGCTGGTGGATAACAAAAATCTTGATGAAAAGACATTCAAAGCGCTTGGTGCTTCCGGCCTGATGAAGGCGGGCACACAGGTTACTCAGATTATAGTGGGTACGAAAGCGGAACTTTTAGTGGATGCAATGAAAAAGTTTCTTCCCAGCGGGGAAAAGGTAAAGGTGTAAAGTCGCATCATCTGCCGGTCCCTCCCCTGTGTAAACTCGGGAGGGACCGTTTATCAATTTATTAGGAGGACATCAATGGGATTATTTAGTCGGAAAGACAAAACAGCGAAGATTGTTGCACAGCAGAACGGAAAAGCCGTGTCGATTACTGAGGTGCCGGATCCGGTATTTTCCGGTAAGGTGCTTGGCGACGGTGTGGGGATTATCCCAAGCAATGGGGAAGTGGTGGCTCCGGTTTCCGGAACAGTTGCTCAGGTTGCCCATACCAAGCATGCAATCGGGATTGAGAGCGACGACGGCCTGGAGGTGCTGGTGCATTTGGGAGTTGACACTGTTAAACTGGACGGGCAGGGGTTTACCTGTTATGTGGAAGTGGGCCAGCATGTCAACGCGGGGGACAAGCTGATGGATATTGATCTTGATTTTATTCAGAGCCAGGGGCTCAGCACGGTTTCCCCCTGTATTATCACAAATCTTGACGCTGCAAAAAATCTTAAGATATTCTCCGGGGATGTTGTCGCAGGTGAAACAGTTGTCATGACCTACGAAAAATAAGATGCAGATCAAAAGAGCTTCCGAATTCGGAGGCTCTTTTTTTGTTGTGTGCTTTAATCGGCAATAATTAATAGTTATACCTGTGGATTATCTCTGCTCCGCGTTACCTGCAGGAAGGCCGGCGACGGCGTTGGAATCCTGTAAAATTCCCCGGCAATCAGCATCTGAAAACGACTGGAAGCTTTGCCCAAAGACAGGCATATAATAAAACAGGGTCGTACAAACGGAATGTTTTATTTTAAGAAAATAGAGCTAATTGCATATTTAATTTGGATTTGGGAAATAATAACATTTGAATATTAGTACTTCTATGCTTCAGGAGGATTTCGGTCGTTACAAACCGGCCGGTCGCTGGCCGGAAGTAATTTAGTTTTAATTTCTGGCTTTTATCTGGAATTTTCAGATAAAAGTTATGAAAGGATGAGAACTCAAATGAAATATCATAGTATGAAAGAAAAAATTTATGCCTCTGTTATGATCCTAACAATGCTGATTATAGGCAATTTTTATAGCATGAAATATATTCAGCCGCCTCGAAGGTTTGCTGCTGCGCAAAATGGCTCAACTTCTTCCTTCCAGGATACGAAACGCTCCGAAAGCAAAGAAAGTACATCATCGGCTGCAAGTTATGCGTTTGAACGGGTTTCGAGTATGCCGGTATCATCGGAATCGAGCAAGGCAGAATCGAGCAAGGCAGAATCGAGCAAGGCAGAATCGGGCAAGACGCAATCGAGTAAAGCAGAACCAAAAACGGCGAAACAGGCAAGCCGGTATTACGACGTGCCTTTGTCGAATGACTTACAGGACCTCATATTTACCGAATGCAAATCCAAGAAGGTGCCCGTTGATTTAGTAGTGGCGTTGATTGATGTGGAAAGTGATTTTAACCCTAAGCTGGTCAGTGAAACCAACGATTACGGCCTTATGCAGATTAATATTTGCCACAAGGATTTTCTTCAAAAGACTTTACAAATTACAGATTTACTGGATGAGAAGCAAAATATAAAGGCCGGTGTGTACATGCTTTCAGGCATAGTCAATAAATATCGCGATGTCAACCAGGCACTTATGGTTTATAACTGCGGTGAATCCGGGGCGAAAAAACTTTGGAATAACGGAATTTATTCTACGAATTACTCTAAAAAGGTAATTGCAGCTATTGATCAGAGAAAAAGTTGAATGGTTATGCAATATTGTTTTGTAAAAACAAAATACACATGAATAAATACCCCGTGACCTTTGAATGTGTTTTTACATCCAGAGATCACGGGGCATCACATTGAACGGGTGAAATCGCTTTTGCCCAGGAGGGGCCCTCGGCGGCGCGGGGAAAGGCTGTTTAATGGCCGGATGAAATTCTGCCTGCCGGAGCCGTTTGCTCCCTACGGAATGCAAGAATGCGGGTGGAGTTAATTACACAGAGGATACATACGCCTACATCAGCGAACACTGCCAGCCACATGGGGGAATGCCCAAGTGCCGCAAGGATCAGCACCAGCGCTTTAACACCGAGCGCAAAAGCAATATTGAAGCGGATAATCCTCATGGAGCGGCGTGCCAGGCGAATGGCCGGGGCGAGCTTTGAGGGTTTGTCAACGGTCAGGACAACATCCGAAGCTTCAATAGCCGCATCGGTACCAAGACCCATTGCCACACCGCAGTCGGAAGCGGCAAGCACAGGGGCGTCATTGATTCCGTCTCCCACAAAAATAACAGGATTGTTTTCCTGACGAATTTTTTCCAGCAGGGTGACTTTGTCGCCCGGTAAAAGGCCGGCATGATATTCTGTAATTCCACATTGCTCAGCCGCCGCCGCTGCCGATACCTGATTATCGCCGGTCAGCATAACGATCCGGTTTATATTCAGCTTTTTCAGTTCCTGAATTCCTTCTGCGGCATCCGGCCGCGCAACGTCGCTCAGATTAATGCTGCCTTCCGGCTTTCCGTCCACCGCAATATAGATGGAGGCGGATTCCACACCGTTCAAATCCATCCCGTTGTTTTCCAGTAAATTCCGACGGCCGCAAAGCACGCGTTTGCCGTTAATTGTACCGCTTACGCCATGACCGGGAGTTTCCTCCGCATTTTCAACGGGGAGAAGGTCCATTCCTTCTGCCGCGGCCAGAATCGCTTTTGCCGCCGGATGTGTGCTGAACTGTTCTGCGGAAGCCGCCAACTGCAGCAGTTCCTGTTTGGTAAGGCTGCCCGGCGCGTTTACCTTGCCGACGGTCAGCTTTCCGCTTGTGAGCGTGCCGGTTTTATCAAAAACAACCCCGCTGGCCTTACTCAGTGCTTCCAGATACTTTCCGCCCTTGATCAGGACGCCGATTCGGCTTTCGGCGCCGATGCCTGCGTAAAAGCCAAGCGGGACGGAAATAACCAGAGCGCACGGGCAGGAAGCGACCAGGAAGACCAGGGCGCGGTAAAGCCAAACCCTGAATTCACCAAGCCCCAGAATGGGGGGGAGCGCCATGAGCAATACCGCCATGGCAATGACGACCGGAGTATAGATTTCAGCGAAACGGGTAATCAATTTTTCGGTGTTTCCCTTGCGTGCGGAAGCGGACTCCACCATCTCAATAATCCGGGATGCCGCCGAATTATGAAAATCATTGGTAACCTGAATCGTCAGCGGACTTTGTTCGTTCATCATGCCGGAAAGGACTTCACTGCCGGCAGCCACATCAACCGGTATGCTTTCCCCGGTCAGCGCAGAGGAATCCAAGGCGGAGCTTCCCAGAATCACCGTACCGTCAAGCGGAATACGTTCAAAAGGAAAAACGACAATAGTATCGCCGACCTTAACGCTTTCGGCAGCGACCAGTTCCTCCTGACCGTCTGAAAGTTTTCGGGCCGTATCGGGCCGCAAATCGGCAAGTTTTTCAATATTTTCACGAGAATGATCAATCGCTTTGTCTTCCAGTATTTCACCCAGCTGAAAAAGAATCGCCACCATCGCCGCTTCAAAATATTGCCCGATGCAGAATGCAGCGATCACCGCAATGGTCATCAGAATATCTTCATTAATTTTCAGCTTTTTTAAAGCGCGGAAGCCTTCTAAAGAAACACGCCATCCCGCGACCACAATGGAAGCGCCATAACAGAGCGCGACAATGACTTCCGGTGTGGGGAACAGCTTATCCAGAACGATACCGGCAATAAAAAAAAGGATGGAACCTGCGATTTCAATGACGGATACTTCAGAGTCTTTGTTTTCTTTGCCGCATGATGAGCAGGTGGAGCAATTACAGTGTTCATTTTCAGGCATTTCGAGTTCCCTCCGTTACATGATTCAGTCCCATTTCAAAAATCAGTTTAACGTGTTCGTCATCCATGGAGTAAAAAGCGGATTTTCCTTCCCTTCTGACCCGCACAAGATGTGCGGTACGCAGAAGCCGAAGCTGGTGGGAGATTGCCGACTGCCCCATGCCCAGAATTTCGGCGATATCGCACACACAAAGTTCATTTCCGAACAACGCACACATAATGCGGATACGCGTTGTGTCACCAAAAACCTTAAATAGTTCAGCCAGCGAAAAGAGTGTATCCAGATCAGGCATGTTTTCCAGTGATTTTTTTACCAAATTGCCGTGTACGCACAGTTCTTCACAGCGATCCGTTTCGTCATTCATTTCTTTTCCTCCTTGAATATATGAACATGTATTCATATGATGATATTATTATATGCCGGATTCTCAAAAAATGCAACCTTTGTCATGAATTTTTTTTAATTTATTTCCTCATTTTTCCAAATTGTAAACTGGTTGCCCTACTGAATAACCGGGCAAAAATGCCCGTGCGAAGCGATTTTGCCGCTTGTAATCGGGAAAGAAAGATGCAATCGCTTTAGCCAATTAATTCATAAAAACAAAATAAAGTTATCTTTCATCTTGAAAAATGAATGAATAGTTGCTATAATAATTCAATAGTATTACATGGATGTAGGACACGCTCAATGTCGAGTGTGTCCTATAATAGCATTTCAGCGTGCTTTGCCAAAGCACAGTAAAAAAGTGCTGTATGTTTGTGTCAAAGCAATATTTCCCATGCGTAATTTTGATCATTATTCTTAATAGCCGTTGGAATTCGTACGGGCTTTATTTTGTTGGGTTGTTTTTTGGTCTGTGTATTATACTGATATGCGTTTTTTTATTTTGTCGATTGGGTGAATCGGGAGTTGATGTTTTAGATAATCAGCGATTTTGAAAAAGCATGAATTTTTAAGGAGTGGCTAGAGTGACAAGCTATGTAATCAAGCGCATTGGGTATGCGCTTCTGACTATTTTTTTGATTTCGATCATCACGTTTTCATTGATGAATATGATCCCGGGCGGGCCTTTTCTCAGTGAAAAAGCGGTTTCGCCTGCGACGACGGAAGCACTGAATAAGAAATACGGCCTTGACCAGTCAAAGCCTGTTCAATACATAAATTATATGGGCAACCTTATAAAAGGGGATTTTGGCCTTTCTATTAAACAAAAGGGCCGAACTGCCAACGATATCATTTTTTCAACCTTTCCTGTTTCAGCCAGACTGGGCGGTTTGTCGATTCTTATCGCACTGATCCTTGGAATCGTAATGGGCTCTGTGGCTGCGCTGAACCGGGGGAAGTGGGGCGACAGTGTGCTGATGGTTGTTTCCACACTGGGCATTGCCGTACCGAGCTTTGTAGTTGCGTCGTTTTTACTGGTGACGTTTGGCGTAAATCTGCATGTGCTGCCGACGCTTGGCTTAAAAACACCGCTACATTACATTATGCCGGTTGCCGCCCTATCTTTTTACCCTATGGCGTACATTACACGTCTGATGCGTTCCAGCATGCTTGATGTGCTGAATCAGGATTATATCCGTACAGCCAAGTCGAAGGGCGTCAGCAGGTTCAGCATGCTTTTTAAGCACGCCATGAAAAATGCGATTATTCCGATTATTACTTATGTAGGGCCGTTGATCGCCTATACTGTGACAGGCAGCTTTGTTGTAGAAAAAATCTTTAATATTCCCGGCCTTGGCCGCGAGTTTATCAACTGCATTACAGGCCGCGACTACCCGATGGTTATGAGCACGACAATTTTCCTGGCGATTCTGCTCGTGTTTATGAACGTTGTGGTTGATATCGCCTACAAGTTGGTTGACCCGAGAATTAAACTGAAATAGAAAGGCAGGGAAGAAAATTAATGATTGATTTTAAATTAAAAGCAAATCCGTTCAGCATGCAATTAAATGCGGAAGACTTTTTACCTGCCAGTGAGGATGAGAAAAAAGATCTTGTCGTGATGCGCGAAAGCACTACTTATTGGAAGGACGCGTTGCAACGCTTTCGTAAAAATAAAGTTGCCATGGCTGCGTTTGTGGTCATCATTCTGATTTTAATTGCTGCGTTTATTATACCAAGTTTTTACCCTTACCAATATGACCAGCAGATTCGCGGCAGCGAGGATTTACGCCCGCTGCTGTATTCGAAAATGGAACTGCAGAAAATAGCCGCGGGCACGAAAATTTTCCCCCACATTCTGGGAACCGATAAATTCGGCAGGGATCTTGGCATCCGTGTCATGATCGGTTCGAAAATTTCTCTTCTGGTGGGATTGGTGGCCAGCGCCCTTGTTCTCCTGATCGGCAGCATCTACGGCGCTATTGCCGGATTTTTCGGCGGCAAGGTCGATTTGATCATGATGCGGATCGTGGATATTATTTATTCCGTGCCGGATATGCTGATTATTATCCTTTTGCAGGTGACGTTAAAAGCCCCCCTGACTCAATTCTTTGACAGTCACCCCAGTTTTTCCGGGCTGCAGAGCATCGGAGTCGGTTTGATCAGTATTTTTATTACGTTTAGTTTGCTGTACTGGGTTGGCATGGCGCGCATTGTGCGCGGGCAGATTATGACCCTGAAGGAACAGGAATTTGTTACGGCGGCCAGAGCGCTGGGCGCTTCAAACCGCAGAATTATTACGAAGCATCTGCTTCCAAACTGCATCGGAACTTTGATTGTTACGACAACTCTTCAGATTCCGTCTGCAATTTTTACCGAGGCATTTCTAAGCTACCTTGGTTTGGGCGTTGCGGCGCCAATGGCGAGCCTTGGTTCGCTGGCTTCCGACGCGATCGGGGGAATTACTTCCTACGCATATCGTCTGGTGGTACCTTCCGTTGCGATCAGCCTGATTATTCTTTCATTCAACCTCTTTGGCGACGGCCTAAGAGATGCGTTTGATCCAAAGCTAAAGAAATAGGAGATTTAATGATGAGCTCTAACTGCTTACTTGATATAGAAAATCTTCAAGTTTCCTTTTTCACCCCTGCCGGCGAAGTAAAAGCGGTCAACGGAGTGTCTTACACGCTTGACCATGGCGAGGTGCTTGGAATCGTTGGAGAATCCGGAAGCGGAAAAAGCGTTTCCGCTTATACTTTAATGGGAATTATCGCCGACCCCGGTAAAGTCGTGGGCGGCACGGTTGAATTTAACGGTCATCAGGTGGAAAAGATGACCGAAAATGAATTTAGAAAAATGCGCGGCAGTGAAGTCAGTATTATTTTTCAGGATCCGATGACTTCATTGAACCCGGTTTATACTATCGGCAACCAACTGATGGAAATGTTGAAGCTCCACACCAAAAAAAGCCCGGAAGAGCGCAAAGCCAGAGCAGTTGAACTGTTGGGTCTGGTCGGCATGAATGAGCCGGAAAAGAGGATGAAGCAATACCCCCATGAATTTTCAGGCGGAATGCGGCAAAGGGCCATGATCGCAATGGCGCTGGCCTGCGAACCGAAACTTTTGATTGCGGACGAACCCACCACGGCGCTCGACGTGACCATTCAGGCTCAGATTCTTGAACTGATGGTTGAGTTAAAGCGGAAAATTAATATGTCGATTATTATCATCACCCATGATTTGGGGGTTGTTTCGGATGTCTGCGACCGCATTGCGGTCATGTACGCCGGAAAAATTGTTGAAATCGGCAGCGTGGATGAAATTTTTTATAACCCAAAACATTGTTATACACTGGGACTCCTCAAATCCATCCCGAACATTAATGAGCGGGAGCACCAAAGGCTGATTCCAATCGAGGGAACTCCGGTTGATTTGTTAAATCCCCCCGCGGGCTGCCCGTTTGCTTCGCGCTGCAGCAACTGCATGAAAATCTGCCTGACCAAGATGCCGGAGTATACTGAAATTGTACCGGGACATAAAAGTGCATGCTGGCTGCTGCAGAAAGAGCAGTTCGAAAATGCGCAGGGAGGGAAAGAATCATGAGCGAAAAGCTATTGGAAGTTCAGCACCTCCAGCAATATTTTCCGGTAAAGGGAAAAATGTTCCATAAGGCTTATGTTCAGGCGGTTGACGACGTAAATTTTTACATTAATAAAGGCGAAACCTTCGGCCTTGTGGGCGAAAGCGGCTGCGGCAAGACCACGACCGGCAGAACGATTCTGCGGCTGTATGAACCAACCGGAGGCAAAATTATTTATAACGGCGTGGATGTAACCCACGTTGATTTCGCACCGTACCGCAAAAAAATGCAGATCGTGTTTCAGGATCCCTATGCTTCGCTTGACGCGCGCATGACGGTCGGCGATATTGTCGGGGAGCCGATTGATATTCACGGTTTGGCGGCGAATAATAAAGAACGTAACGATAAAATTTTATCTTTGCTGGAAAGAGTCGGTTTAAACTCCGAACACGCAAACCGCTATCCGCATGAGTTTTCAGGCGGTCAGCGCCAAAGAATCGGCATTGCCCGCGCACTGGCCGTTAATCCGGAATTTATCGTGTGCGACGAACCGATTTCCGCGCTGGATGTTTCCATTCAAGCGCAGGTAGTCAACATGTTTGAAGATTTGCAAAAGGAAATGGGCCTTACGTACCTCTTCATTGCCCATGATCTTGCTATTGTCCGGCACATCAGCAATCGAATCGGCGTTATGTATCTGGGTAAGATGGTGGAACTTGCGGACAGTGAAACACTGTATGACCACCCGATTCACCCTTATACAAAGAGCCTGCTTTCCGCAATTCCGATTCCGGACCCGAAGGCAAGCCGGTCTAAAAGAAGGATTGTGCTGGAAGGCGATGTTCCGAGTCCGCTGAATCCGCCGTCGGGCTGCAGGTTCCGTACACGCTGCCCTTACGCGACCGAACGCTGCGCTGCGGAGGTACCGGAGTTTAAGGAATACGAAACCGGCCATTTTGCCGCCTGTCTGCGCATTGGTGAAATTTAACCGATTTTAGTTTGCTTTTGCAAATTAGGATAAAAGAAGAGAAAAATAGTAAATAACTGGAGGGATTTATTCATGACAAAGAGAATTGTATCCATGGCCCTTGCTCTTGCGATGATGACAACCGTATTTGCCGGCTGCGGTAATGGCGGCGCCGCTTCTTCAGGTGCGGCTACATCTGCTGCCGCTTCGGCTGCGGAAAGCAAACCTGCGGAAGCCCAAACTTTGAGCGTGAGTCTCGGCTCCGAGCCTGAGACAATTGACCCGGCTTTAAATCAGGCTGCTGATGTTACGACAGTGATTCAGCATATGTTTGAAGGACTTACAAGGTATTCTTCGGACAAGAAGATTGTAAACGCCGAGGCAAAGGATATTAAAGTAAGCACCGACCGTAAGACTTATACCGTGACACTTCGTGACGACCTTAAATGGTCCGACGGCAAAGCGGTTACAGCAGGTGACTACGTATATGCATGGCAGAGAGTGGTTGATCCTAAGACAGCCTCTCAGTATGCTTATATTTTCGATCCCGTGCTCAATGCAACAGATATTTATACCGGTAAAAATAAGGATATTACATCGCTTGGCGTAAAAGCGATCGATGACAAGACGCTGGAAATTAAACTTACAAATCCCTGCGCCTATTTCAACGAGCTTTTGTCCTTTACCGCGTACTATCCGGTCCGCAAGGATGTTGTTGAAGGCAATGACAAGTGGACGCAGGATCCTAAGACTTATATCTGCAACGGTCCGTATACGATGAAGGACTGGAGCCATAAGGAAAGCATTACCGTCACCAAGAATCCGAACTATTATGATGCAGACAAAGTGAAAATCGACAGCATAAAGTTTGTGCTTCTGGAAGATGACGGAGCAAGGCTTGCTGCTTATCAGAACGGCGAAATCAGCTTTGCCTATACCATTCCTGTTGAGGAAATGGCCGCATGGCAGGATAAGCCGGACTTCCACAAGGATGATGACCTTGGAGTAAACTATGTTGAGTTCAATGTAAAGAAGAAGCCTTTTGACGACCCGAGGGTCAGGCAGGCTCTTTCCCTTGCAATTGACCGTAACTATATGGTAGAAAAGGTTACAAAAGAAAATCAGGTTCCTGCAGGCGGTTTTGTTCCGCTCGGCGCAACCGATGTTGATACCACAAAGCAGTTCCGTCAGGTGGGCGGCGATTACTATTCCACAAAGGCTGAGGATTACGAGAAGAATGTAGCCGAAGCGAAAAAGCTTCTTGCTGATGCTGGCTACCCGGATGGCAAGGGATTCCCGACCTTCGAGTATTCCACCAACCCGAGCTCCAGCAATCAGGCAATGGCCGAGGCGCTTCAGAACATGTGGAAAACGGAACTTGGTATTAACTGCACCATTACCCAGCAGGAATGGGCAGTATTTATCGATTCCCGCAACAAGGGTAATTTCTCAGTTTGCCGCGGCGCCTGGAGTGCCGACTATAACGATCCGGTTACTTTCCTTGATCTGTTCGTTACCGGCGGCGGCAACAATGACCCGAAATATTCCAATCCGGATTATGATAAACTCATTGCTCAGGCGAAGTCCACTGATGACAATGCAGTCAGAATGCCTGCCCTGCATAAGGCAGAAGATCTGCTGATGAAGGATATGGCGGTCTCTCCGCTGTTCTTCCGTACGCGTACCTACCTGATGAGCCCCAACATTAAAGGCTATTATGGTTCCCCCTACGGGTTTGACTATTTTATGTACGCTACCATCGAAGGCTAAGTCATCGCGGTTTCAAATTCAGGGCGCTTCCCTTTTGGGAAGCGCCTTTTTCATTTCGCATAATAATAGTAAATGGTGCCGCGGATCAAAGGGTATTCTTTATTGCTTCCGTTTAACAATTTAAAGTAATACATAAGCGATATATTTGCAATTTATATAAATTACAGCTTCATATTTGTTCTTAAAATTCTTGAAAAACAAGACAAAACTGTTGAATAAGACGATATTTGAAAATATGACGAATAATCGGGATTTCCAGTTGCAAATTTTAAAAATCAGTAGTATAATCTAAACTATTAAATTACTTTAGTGGGTAGAAACGCAAGCCGCGTGACGTACAGTGACTCGGCTCTTTTTATACACTAAAACTCTTTGAAAGACAATAATTACTTGGGAGGTTATTAACATGAAAAAGCGTTTTTTGGCGGCGGCACTTGCGGCGGTCATGCTTACGGTCTCTGCGACGGGCTGTGCGCAAAATGGCGGTACGGCTTCTGCGGCGGCGAGCGGTGCGGCGGCCAGCACAACTGCAGCCAGTACGGCTGCTGCAACAGGTGAGACAATAAAAATCGGCGGCCTTGCTCCGCTGACCGGCAGCGTATCCGTGTATGGCATTGCAACAAACAATGGTGCCAAACTTGCTGTGGATGCGGCAAATAAAGCCGGCGGGATACTTGGCAAACAAATTCAATATATTCCATACGATGAAAAAGGCGACGCCACAGAAGCGGTTAATGCCTATAACAAGCTTGTACAAAATGACAAGGTTGTTGCGCTGGTCGGCGATGTTACCTCGACCCCATGCCTTGCGGTGGCACAGGCGGCGGTAAAAGATAATCTTCCCATGATCACTGCAACTGCGACCGCGGCGGATGTTACCACAACAGGCGAAAATGTTTTCCGTGCCTGCGTTACCGACCCGTTCCAGGGCGAACTGATGGCATCCTATTCCGCAAAGAAGCTTGGTGCCAAAACCGCTGCAATCCTTTACAACATGGCGGATGACTATTCGCTGGGTGTCGCGGAAGCTTATAAGAAGGCTGCGACCGATGCGGGAATCAGCATTGTTGCGGAAGAAAAATACCAGACCAACGACGTTGATTTTAAGAGCCAGCTCACTTCCATTAAAGCAAAGAATCCGGACGTTCTGTTTATTCCGGTTTATTATCAGGATGTTGCTTTGATTTCCGTTCAGGCCAAACAGGTTGGCATAACAGCCAAGATGATGGGTGTTGACGGCTGGGACGGCGTTCTTGATAAAATTGACAAGAGCAATGTCAGCGCGGTAAACGATACGTACTTCTGCAGCCAGTATACCGCAGAGAGCACCGATCAGAATGTTCAGGACTTTATCAAGAATTACAAAACCACTTACAGCGCGGAACCAAATATGTTTGCAGTCCTTGGCTATGATGCCATGAACATGATGATTGAAGCAATCAAGACGGCGGGTTCCACAGACCCCGATGCGATTATCAAGGCAATGGCTGCGCTGAAGTTCAAGGGCTTAACCGGCGACATTACCTTCGATGCGGATCGCAATCCGGTCAAAACCTGCGCGATTATCTCAATTAAAGACGGCGCATACAAGTTCGTCGAATATTATAATAAATAATTCGGCTCCAAAAACAGAATTTACCTATCCGAAAAGAGGGCGAATTAATTCCCCCTCTTTTTTGGATTATATCAACGTAGGAAGGTGCAGTAATGGATTTTTTATCTCAGATCATCAACGGCCTGGGCATCGGCAGCATTTATGCTTTGGTCGCACTTGGTTACAGCATGGTTTACGGCATCGTACAACTGATTAATTTTGCGCACGGCGATATCATTATGGTCGGCGCATATGTTACATATCTTGTTTTAGTTGTAGCCGGTATTCCGCTTTGGGCTGCAATTCTGGCATCCATTGTCTTTTGCATGCTTGCCGGTGTTTTTATTGAACGCGTGGCCTATCGCCGCCTGCTTAACATGGGGGCGCCGCGTATTTCGCTGCTGATTACTGCCATTGGTGTCAGCATCTTCCTGCAAAATTTGTCGCAGCTCCTGTTCAGCTCTTCCGGAAAATCGATGCCGAATCTTTTCCCGAATCAGCCGATTTCGTTTGGCGGCGTTCAGATCAGCACTATCGCAGCGATCAATATCGGCACATCCGTTGTGCTGATGGCGCTGCTGCAGTTGCTGGTGGGGAAGACAAAGATGGGCAAGGCAATGCGCGCGACTTCGGAAGACGCGGATGCGGCTAAGCTGATGGGTATTAATACCAATACGACCATAGCCTTTACCTTCGGCACAGGTTCTGCGCTTGCGGCGGTCGGCGCGGTTCTGTATTGCAGCGCATATCCGATGATCACCCCCTATATGGGCGGTATGCTCGGTCTGAAAGCCTTTGTCGCCGCTGTTTTGGGCGGGATTGGCAGCATCCCGGGCGCGATGCTCGGCGGTTATATGATCGGCGTAGCTGAAAGCCTTACCAAGGCGGCCGGCGGTTCACAGATTACCGATGCTGTTGTGTTTGGAATTTTAATAATTGTTTTACTGGTAAAGCCGGCCGGCCTGCTCGGTAAAAATGTAAGAGAAAAGGTTTAAGGGGGCGGCAGTGATGACAAAAAAGAAATTGATATCCTACGCCGTGAACCTTGTTCTGGTGCTTGCACTTTACGGCGTGCTTGGCAGTTTGATCAGCAGCGGTGCCATTAACCGTTACTACGGCGGCATTAATACGATGGTTTGCATCAATATTATTCTGACGGTCAGCCTGAACCTTGCCAGCGGCTTTTTGGGCCAACTGGTTCTGGGTCATGCGGGCTTTATGTCTGTCGGCGCGTATGCCGCGTCCCTGTTTACGATGTACTCCGGCCTTCCGATCGCTGTTTCCTTTCCCATTGCCCTTGTTTTGGGCGGATTGGTTGCGGCGCTGTTCGGCGTAATTATCGGCGTTCCCGCTCTGCGGCTTAAAGGCGATTACCTTGCCATTATCACCATGGGTTTTGGCGAAATTATCCGGGTTTTGATTCTGGCAATGCCGTTTACCGGCGGTGCGCGCGGATTGCGCGGCATTCCCTCCATGGTGGCGAAAGGCAGTTCGGCGAATCCGCAGCTGGTTACCTTCTCGTATGTATTTTTTATCGCTGTTCTGACTGTTTTTGTTATCTTTTCCTTTATTAAATCACGCCACGGGCGCGCTGTTATTGCAATTCGCGAGGATGAAATTGCAGCGGAGGCTTCGGGCATCAATACGACCTATTACAAATTGCTTGCTTTTATTTTGGCCGCCTTCTTCGCGGGAATCGCCGGCGGGCTGTACGCTCACCATATCGGCGTTTTGAATCCCGCCAAGTTCGACTTCAACTATTCGGTGGAAATTCTGGTCATGGTTGTGCTGGGCGGTATGGGTTCCATTACCGGTTCGGTTATTTCCGCAACGGTGCTCACCATTTTGCCGGAACTGCTGCGTCAGTTCTCCGATTACCGCATGCTGGCCTATTCTATCATTTTAATTGTTGTAATGCTCTTTAAACCATCCGGCCTTTTGGGTCAGCACGAGATTTCGCTGAAAAAGACAATAGAGCGTTTCATGGTAAAGCGCGAAGCGCCGAAGGAGGGTTGATCAATGTCTGTTCTTGAAACGAAAAATCTGGGCATTTCCTTTGGCGGTCTTCAGGCTTTGCAGGACGTGCATTTTTCTATTGATAAAGGGGAAATTATCGGTTTGATCGGTCCGAACGGCGCGGGTAAAACCACGGTGTTCAATCTGCTCACCGATGTTTATATGCCATCCGAGGGTGTGATTGAGCTGGATGGCGACAGCATTGTCGGCAAAAAAACATATCAGATTACACAGAACGGAATTGCAAGGACATTCCAGAATATCCGGCTTTTTAAGGATATTTCGGTCATTGACAACGTAAAAATCGCGATGAACAGTCAGATGAAGTATTCCGTTTTAGCCGGGATTTTCCGCTTCCCTTCTTATCGCCGGGAAGAAAAGGAAGTCTCCAAACGCGCCCACGAGCTGCTGAAAGTTTTTAGCCTTGACGGCCATGCTCATGATATGGCGAAGAATCTTCCATACGGCCAGCAGCGCAAGCTGGAAATTGCACGTGCCCTTGCCACCAATCCAAAGGTTCTGCTTCTTGATGAGCCCGCTGCCGGTATGAATCCCACAGAAACGATGGAACTGATGGAAACAATCATGCTGATCCGTGATAAATTTAAAATTGCGATTTTGCTTATTGAACATGATATGAATTTCGTTATGGGTATCTGTGAGCATATTGTGGTTTTGGATTACGGCAGAATCATTGCCGAAGGCAGTGCGGAAGAAGTGCGCCGGAATCCCAAGGTGATTGCGGCGTATCTTGGAGGTGAATAATATGGGAGTCATGCTGTCGGTTAAAAATTTAGAAGTTTATTACGGCTCCATTCATGCGATAAAGGATATTTCTTTCGAAGTCGGGGAAGGTGAAATTGTAACCCTGATCGGTGCCAACGGCGCCGGAAAGACCACGACGCTTCATTCTATTTCCGGCCTTGTCAAACCGAAAAGCGGCGAAATCACGTTTTGCGGCAGCAACTTGCGCACTACGGACGCATACAAGATTATCAAACTCGGTCTGGCACAAGTTCCGGAAGGAAGAAGAATTTTCTCAAAAATGACGGTGCAGGAAAATCTTGAGATGGGCGCTTACATCCGTAAAGACGGGGATCAGATACAAAAAGATTACGATAAGGTATTTGAGCGTCTTCCCCGCTTGAAGGAACGCCGCAAACAGGTTGCGGGGACTTTGAGCGGCGGGGAGCAGCAGATGCTTGCAATCGGGCGCGCTTTAATGTGCAACCCGAAAATGCTGCTCCTTGACGAGCCGTCCATGGGGCTTTCTCCTCTTCTTGTAAATGAAATTTTCAGTATTATCCGCGATGTAAACCAGTCCGGTGTGACGGTGCTTCTGGTGGAACAAAATGCAAAAAAAGCGCTGGAAATTGCCAACCGCGCTTATGTGCTTGAAACCGGAGCGATTGCCATGGAAGGCGACGCGGATGAGCTGGCCAATAACGAAAAAGTGCAAAGAGCTTATCTTGGCGGTTGATTCAATCTGATAAAAGCAGGTACGGCGGGAGCGAAAGCTCCCGCCGTATTTGATGTTATGTATTTATTGTCGTCAACGTGGTGTTTGGGTAATACCACGACAGAATCTGCCGGTAGTCCGAACCCTGGTTAGCCATGTACTCCGCTCCGGCCTGACTCATGCCTACGCCGTGACCGTAGCCCGTTACACGGAAAGTAAAGCTTCCGTTGGCAAAGGTTACGGTGAAGTTTGCCGAACGAAGCCCGAAAACGGTGCGGGCCGTGTTGCCGGTTACGGTGGCTCCGCCAATCTGGATGCTTATTACCGAGCCTGCAGTGGTGCGCTTGATTTCGCCGACCCAGCCGGCGGCGTCGCCGCCGAGGTTCGCTTTGGGAGCGGCTTTCAGTGCGGCGGCCTTGAATTGCTCCGCAGTCATGGTGACCGTTGTCTGATAGCCGCCCGCAAACGCGTCCCCGGGGCTGGCGACGGAGATCAGGTAGGTTCGTTTGCCGCCCCAGATTTCCTCGGAGGTTTCGGTTTTGCCGGAGGAGATAGCGAAATAGGTCGCGTCAATCAGCTCGTCACCGCTTTTTAACACCTGACCGTAAACCGCGGTTACCGCCTGGGTTAATTTACTGTAATCTTCATTAAAATTGCTGCCCCAGCGTGACTGCATCTGTTCCTTCGTGACATAAATCTTCCAGTTTTGGGTGTCAGCCGAGAAGTCCGCACCGTTGAGTGACGAGTTGGGCTTTAGCCGCTGCTGCTGGCGAAGATGGCTGTAATAAGTGTAAGCGGCCACCCCCTGAGCTTTCAGTGCTTCCAGCGGAGCGGTGGGGGACATTTCGGCCGCAATCGCACCGTAGAGGAAGCTGCGGTCGTCGGCGTTAATGACTTTTCCGCTTGTCGTATCCAAAATTTTAAATCCTGTCCCGCTTTGCTGCGCTTGTGGCGCGGCGCTCTGCTGATTTTGCTGCTGCGACTCTCGCGGCTGTTGCGATTGCTGCGACTGCTGTGACTGCGGCTGTGATGAAGTTCCGGTCTTGTCCGGTATTTTCCTGCCCATTGACAGAAAGGGGGCGAGAAATAGAATCAGGAACAACAGGAAAGCCAGCAACATTTTACCTTTCATTTTTTTCATCCACCATTTCTCCGCGCGGTTATGCTTTATGACAGCCAAACGGTTTTTGCGCGGGAATCCGCCGGCTTGCCTGCAGCCATCAATGCGCTCATGCGAATTGAAAGGCGCTCTTTTTGAAATTTGCCTGATTTTTCTGAATAGTCATATTCCTGCATGGGGATTACATCTTACATTTTACATTTATGACTTGTAAATTATTCATATTTCTATAATTATATTTCATTGTTTGTTAAAAAAACGGGAAATTATGAAATATTAAATAGTTTTTGCTGCAAAATTGCTCAGGATGTATTCACCTGGCTGCTTGACTTTATGGGTTCAGTGATATAAAATAATAAAAAGATTTCGTGGAAGATGTGTTGCACCCGCCGTTTTTTTATCACGCGGAACGGCGGTGTTTTTTACAGCTTGCGTGAGGGAAAGGTGTGCTGAAATGGCGGATATCATTCTTGAAAATCACAATCCGGGGCTCGAGAGCCTTTGCAATGAGTTCCGGGCCAACAATAAGATTCCACCGGAAAAATTCGAGTTATATCAGGTAAAGCGCGGTCTGCGCAACCCGGATGGCACGGGAGTAATGGCTGGCCTTACCAGAATTTGCAACGTGCACGGTTATTTAATCGCCGACGGCGACCGTATTCCGGATGTAGGCAAACTGACTTATCGCGGTATTGATGTAAACGATATTGTGGACGGCTGCATTGCGGAAAATCGTTTCGGCTTTGAAGAGGTTGCGTGGCTCCTGCTGTTCGGTGAACTGCCCAGTCAGGTACAGCTCAAGAATTTTTGCAATATTTTGAACAGCTACCGTGAACTGCCCGAGTATTTCGCCGAGGATATGATCATCAAGGCCCCGTCTAAAAATATTATGAACAAACTGGCACGTTCCGTTCTGGCTCTTTATTCTTATGACGATGATCCGGATGAGACTTCATTGGAAAATAATATGCGCCAGGCAATTCAGCTGATTGCCCGCATGCCGACGATTATGACCTATGCCTATCAGGTGAAGCGCCGTCATTTTGATAAACAAAGCATGTATTTCCATCCGATTGATCCCAGCCATTCCACCGCGCAGGCGATTCTGAATGCCATCCGGCCGGATCGGGCATTTACCGACGAGGAAGCCAAGCTGCTGGATCTTTGCCTGATTCTGCACGCGGAACATGGCGGCGGCAATAACTCAACCTTTACGGCACGCGTGCTTTCTTCCACCGGCACGGATATTTACTCCGCCATCTCGGCTGCCATCGGTTCCCTCAAAGGACCCAAACATGGCGGCGCAAACCATCGCGTGATGATGATGATGGATGATATCATGAAAAATGTGCATAATTGGGAAGACGAAGTTGAACTGGAAAGTTATCTTGAAAAAATAGTAAGCAGGGAAGCGGGCGACCATTCCGGGCTGATTTATGGCATGGGCCACGCAGTTTACACGCTGTCTGACCCGCGTGCCGTAATTTTAAAGGAAAAAGCACATAAAATGGCCGACGAGCGTGATATGCTGAAAAAATTCGACCTGTTTGAACGGGTGGAAAAGCTTTCCCCCGACGTGTTTGCAAAAGTCAAAGGGGACAATAAGGTGATTTCGGCAAACGTTGATTTTTATTCCGGCCTTGTTTACGAGATGCTCGGAATGCCAAGCGACCTTTACACCCCGCTTTTCGCTGTCTCACGGATTGCGGGCTGGTGCGCCCACCGTATGGAGGAAATGGAAACCTGCGGAAGAATCATGCGTCCGGCTTACCGCTCCCTTTCCAAAAGCAAATCTTATGTTCCGATTGAAGAAAGAAATGAATGAATTCGAGAGGAAGAATCATACTATGAACAGAAAAAGCGCATGGATTGTTTTTGCAGTCGCCCTGTTGATTGCTTTGCCGACAAGGCTGTACCAGATTTTTTTTCTTGCTGATCAGAACACGGGTTTTTACACCGATGGCGGGAATACCACAGGAATTATTTCCGGCTGCCTTGCCGCCGGGATTCTGCTGATGGCCGCAATGTGCTTTTTAGACCGCCGCACGTTGAAGGTGTACAGGCCGATCCGCAGTATCTCCGCAGCCGTTCTTGGCATTATGGCGGGTTTGGGGCTTGTTGTCGAATCATTGTTCAATCTCGCGGCCGCCGGTGAGCAGAACCATTTCATGTATATGATCTTATCCCTCTTTGGTATTCTGGCCGGAGCTGTTCTTATTTTAACCGCATACGATTTTGCGACGGAGCAGAATCACTTTGCCCGGTATCCGCTTTTGGCGCTGATTCCCCCGCTTTGGGGCTGTGTCTGCCTGATTGCGCTTTTTATCACTTATGTGGCGGTGGTCAATGTTTCTGAAAATATTTACGATTCTTTTACGGTGATTTTTCTTCTGCTGTTCCTGTTCACCCAGGCGAAAATGCTCGCCGGCGTAAATGATGAAAAAAGCAGCCGGCTGATTTATGTGTTTGGCCTGCCGGCAATACTGCTGTCCTTTTTCACAGGAATTTCGGGGGCCGTTACCCTGTTTTCAGGGGTGGGCCAGGTCGCTTCTTTTCCGGCTGGAATGCACCTTGTAAATATTTTGATGGCGCTCTACGTTTTTGCGTTCCTTTTGTCCCTGCGCCGCCTGCCCGACGTTGAGCAGCCCGATCTGCCCGAAGCGGTACAGCCGCAGGATACCCCGGCAGAGGAACCCGTGCAGCCGCCTACGCTGATTGAGTGGAAAAATTGCTGGGAATTCCTTAATAAAGCATATCAAAGCGAAGAAAAGTTTATAGAGCGGTCCGCCAGCCCTTTTTACAGCAGTAAAAATTAAAATTGTTAGTTAAAATTATGTCAAATCACTTGTAAAATAACTTCGGATGCTATAAAATAATATAAGGTTAATATTTAAATTTTCAGGAGGTAAAAGTTTTATGTCTATTAAAGTTGGAATCAACGGCTTCGGCCGCATCGGCCGCCTTGTATTCCGTGCAGCCGTGGCGCAGCCGGAAACATTTGAAATTCTTGGTATTAACGATCCGTTCATTGATGTTGACTACATGGTCTATATGACAAAGTATGATACAATGCACGGCCATTTTGACGGTTCTGTCAAAGCGGAAGACGGCAAGCTTGTTGTAAACGGCAAGAAAATCAACGTCTTTGCTGAGAAAGATCCTACCCAGATTCCGTGGGGCAAAATTGACGCGGAGTATGTTGTTGAGTCAACCGGTGTGTTCTGCACAACAGAAAAGGCTTCCGCTCATATTGCGGCCGGAGCAAGAAAAGTTGTTATTTCCGCTCCTGCAAAGGATAAGGAAACCCCAACCTTTGTTTGCGGCGTAAATCTTGACACTTATACAAAGGACATGAAGGTTGTTTCCAATGCTTCCTGCACAACAAACTGCCTTGCTCCTTTGACTAAGGTAATTAATGACAAGTTCGGCATTGTGGAAGGCCTTATGACAACTGTTCACTCCACAACCGCTACTCAGAAGACCGTTGACGGCCCTTCCATGAAGGACTGGAGAGGCGGCCGCGCAGCATCCGGTAATATTATTCCTTCCTCTACGGGCGCTGCAAAAGCATGTGCACTTGTAATTCCTGAGGTTAAGGGCAAATTAACCGGTATGTCCATGCGTGTTCCTACTCTGGACGTTTCTGTTGTTGACCTGACTGTCAGCCTTGCAACACCAACCACATATGAAGCAATTTGCGCTGCCGTAAAAGAAGCTTCTGAGAATGAAATGGCCGGTATCCTTGGCTACACCGAGGACGCAGTTGTTTCTTCCGACTTCCTTGGCGATCCCCGCACCTCCATCTTCGATAAAGATGCAGGCATCATGCTGAACGATCATTTCGTAAAGCTCGTTTCCTGGTACGACAACGAGTGGGGCTATTCCAACAAGGTTTTAGACCTGATTAAGCACATGAATTTCGTTGACCATCAGTAATTTTACTTGCGGTCGGACGTAACATCATAAGAAAAACACCTTCTGTGGGCTTTTGTCCGGCAGGAGGTGTTTTTTTAGAATCAGCTGTTTTTATTCAATCCCTGAAGATAACCGGAAAGGCGGTAAAATTACCCGAATACTTCTTTACACAATTTACAGCCCGTGGGCGTAGCCGCACATCCGCCCTGTGCGGTTTCGCGCAGTTCAATCGGCAGGCTGCGCCCCACGCGGTAGAGAGCGGTTACCATTTCGTCAAATGGAATCGGATTTGTTACCCCGCTTAATGCCATTTGTGCGCAAACCAGCGCGTTGGAGGCGCCAAGCGCATTGCGCGGCTGGCAGGGAGTTTCCACCAGTCCGGCAATCGGGTCGCATACCAGCCCAAGAATATTGCCGGTTGCGATGGCCGCCGCATGCAGGCATTGCTCCGGCGCGCCGCCCATCAGCTGAGTGACAGCGGAAGCTGCCATGGCGGAAGCAACGCCCACTTCGGCCTGACAGCCTCCTTCCGCACCCGCAACGGTGGCGTTGCGCATGAAAAGGTAGCCGACGGCGCCTGCGTTAAAAAGCGCGTCCACCATTTTCGCGTCAGGGAATCCGAATTCTTCCTGAACGGCGAGAAAGGTGCCCGGGATTACTCCGGAAGACCCCGCGGTTGGTGCGGCGACAATCAGCCCCATGGAGGCGTTCACTTCCGGTACGCCAAGGGAATAGGCAACGGCTCGCGCCATCATTCCGCCGCAAACGGGTTTTTCCTGCTGACTGTGTGTATAAACGTGGAAGGCTTCTCCGCCAATCAAGCCGCCGACAGTAGTGACTTTTTCCGAAAGCGATTTTTTTACGGCATTTTTCATGATATCGAAGGAGTGCTCCATGCGCCGAATCGTTTCCTCCCGGCTTCCGCCGAGTACTTTTATTTCACGCAGAATCATCGCTTCAGATATGGTTGTACTGTTTTTCCGACACAGTGAAATGAGTTCCGCTCCGCTGGAAAAGTTCATTTTAACCTCCGTTCCGCCCGGGTGGCGGGTGCTATATTTTAATCACCATTGCACTGGAAATTTCAGGCCGCTGTTCAATCTTTTTCAGCAGCTCCGGCGGGATGTCGTTATCCGTTTCAATGATTGTATATGCGGTTTCTCCCTTGCTTTCACGGTAAAGGCGCATAAAAGCGATATTGATCTGATATTCGCTCAGACAGCTTGTAATATAGGCTACCACGCCGAATGTGTCCCGCTGCCGGATTAACAGGGTGGTATAGTCACCGGTAAGATCAACGTTAATATTATCAATTTTTTCAATCCGGCAGTCTCCGCCGCCAGTGGAAACGCCGCGGACGGAAACGGTGGTGCCGTCTTCCGATGTTATGAAAATATCGGCCGTGTTGGGGTGAACATCCTTGTTTGTCTCGTTCAGTTCAAAAGAATAGTCCAGACCGGCTTCATCGGCGTAGCGGAAAGAATCTCTGATTCGTGCGTCCTCCGTACTGAAGCCCAAAATTCCACCGAGCAGGGCACGGTCGGTGCCATGCCCCTTGTATGTTTTTGCAAAGGAGCCGTACAGTATGAAGCGCACTTTAACAATCCTGCCGCTTGCCAGTTTGCCCGCCAGAAGGGCGATTTTCAGGGCACCCGCGGTATGTGAACTGGAAGGCCCGATCATGTTCGGCCCGATTACGTCAAATACACTGATGTCTTTCATAAAGGCGATATTTCTCCCATAATTTTCAAATTTTATTCTATTATACACTCTATTATGTCACAGATCAATTTCACCATGCAGATAATGTAAAATTCATCCGAATTAGAAGCGCAAAGTTTTTGTCAGGTTGAAACGTGGGCGAAAACCGAAGGGTTTACAGCGGAATTCTGTGATTTAATTTCTTTATAGTCACAAAAATCGACAGAGCTGCGGTGCTATACTATGAGTAAGAAGGCTGCTTTGTTGCCGAGATAAAAGGACCATTTTTGTAACAAGATATCCAAAAAACAGAACTATCACAAACAAATATTACAAATATATCACAAAATACTTGATATTTTATTAATTTGTGCTATGATAGGCATAAGTAATTCGGAGGAAGACAAATCCAAAAGGGAGTTGTTTAGAATGCAAAAATCAGGTGCGTCGGAAAACGAAAATCTGCCGCTCTATTTATTTCATCAGGGGACGAATGTAAAGGCATACGAATTCATGGGTGTACATAAAACCGTCGTTGATGAAAAGGAGTGCATGGTTTGCCGCGTGTGGGCGCCGAATGCGAAATCGGTCTCTGTTGTGGGTGATTTTAACCATTGGCAGCCGAAAGAAAACCCAATGGAGAAAATCAGCAGCGGCGTCTGGGAATGCTTCCTGCCCTTTGTCATGCAGCAGTATCAGACCTACAAATTCAGTGTGGAAGGTGCCGACGGCCGGCAGACATTTAAAAGCGACCCCTATGCCTTTCACTTCGAAACACGCCCGGGCAGCGCCTCCAAATATTATGATATCGACGGCTATAACTGGGATGATTCCGCGTGGCAGAGGCATAAAATTGCGAAAAAACACTACAGCCAGCCGGTTAATATTTATGAAATGCATATGGGTTCCTGGCGCAGGTATGAGGACGGGAATGTTTTTTCCTACGATATGCTTGCCGACGAACTGGTGCCTTATGTGAAGGAGATGGGCTACACCCACATCGAGCTGATGCCGCTCACCGAGTACCCCTATGACGGTTCCTGGGGATATCAGGTAACCGGCTATTTCGCTCCGACTTCCCGCTACGGTGAACCGAAGGACTTTATGAGTTTTGTCGAAAAATGCCATCAGGCGGGGATTGGCGTAATTATGGACTGGGTTCCCGCACACTTTCCGAAGGATGAAGCCGGCCTTGCCCGATTCGACGGCACGCCGTGCTACGAATACGCCGACCCGCGCAAGGGGGAGCACAGGGAATGGGGAACTCTCGTATTTGACTACGGGCGCAGCGAGGTAATCAGCTTCCTGATTTCAAGCGCTGTGTTCTGGCTGGAAAAGTACCACATCGACGGGATTCGCGCCGATGCGGTTGCGTCCATGCTGTACCTGGATTACAGCCGTAAGGATGGGGAGTGGATTCCCAATAAGAACGGCGGCAAGGAAAATCTGGAGGCAGTTGCCTTTTTGCAGAAGCTGAACGAGTCTGTTTTTGCACTGTTTCCGGAGGTAATGATGATTGCCGAGGAATCGACCTCGTGGCCAATGGTGTCAAAGCCGACCTATTGCGGCGGGCTTGGCTTCAATTACAAGTGGAACATGGGCTGGATGAATGATATGCTTCATTACATGTCGCTCGACCCGGTTTACCGTAAATTTAATCATGACAATCTTACTTTCTCCTTTGTCTACGCATTCTCCGAAAATTTCATCCTGCCGATTTCCCATGACGAGGTAGTGTACGGCAAAGGATCGCTGATCAATAAAATGCCGGGCGAAAACGGGCAGAAGTTTGCCGGAGTCCGCGCTTTTATGTGCTACATGATGGCGCACCCGGGTAAAAAGCTTATTTTTATGGGCACCGAGTTCGGACAGGTCATTGAATGGAACTATGAAAAGGGACTTGACTGGCAGCTCCTTGCTTATCCCCAGCATAAAAGAATGCAAAAATTCTTTAAAGATCTGAATCATTTTTATCTCGATACGGCCGCCCTGTGGGAAGTGGACTTTTCGTGGGAAGGCTTTGCGTGGATTTCCAACGACGACTACACCCAGAGTGTGATTGCCTTCCGCAGAATTGACAAATCCGGCAATGAAGTGATCGCGGTGTGCAATTTTCTTCCGGAGCAGCGCGAAAATTATTGCATCGGCGTACCGGCAGCTGGTACTTACGCGGAAATTTTTTCGTCTGACAGCGCGGAGTACGGCGGCAGCGGCATCACCAATGGAAATACTGTTAACACAATCGGTAACCCCATGCACGGCTACGAACAGTCGGTCAGCCTCACTTTGCCGCCTTTATCCGTGATTTTTTTGAAATGCAGGCGCCATAAAGCGAGAAAAACTGTCCCGGTATTGGAGTCGGAAGGGAAAACAGCGCATAAAAGCGCCAATAAAAATAAAAGTATCAAACAGGGAGGGAATTAGAATGTTGCCAAAGCAAGAGGTAGTTGCCATGCTGCTTGCGGGCGGCCAAGGCAGCCGGCTGGGAGTGTTAACGAAAAATCTGGCAAAACCGGCGGTACCGTACGGAGGAAAATATCGTATCATTGATTTTCCGCTCTCCAACTGTGTGAATTCCGGCATTGAAACTGTCGGGGTGCTCACACAGTATCAGCCGCTGGTACTGAACGAATACATCGGCAGCGGCCAGCCATGGGATTTGGACAGCATGAACGCGGGTGTGCGCGTGCTGCCCCCGTACCAGCGCAACCGTAAGTCCGACTGGTATAAAGGTACGGCAAACGCCATTTATCAAAATATTCAATACATTGACCGGTACAATCCCGAATATGTGATTGTCCTTTCAGGCGATCACATTTATAAGATGGATTATTCAAAAATGATCGCTTTCCATAAAGAGAAAGAGGCTGACTGCACGATTGCGGTTATTGAAGTTCCAATGGAGGAGGCTTCTCGGTTCGGAATTCTGAATACAAAGGAAGACGGCACCATCTACCAGTTTGATGAGAAACCTAAAATTCCGAAAAGCAATCAGGCTTCCATGGGGATTTATGTTTTTACATGGAGCAAGCTTCGCAAATATCTGGAATCGGATGAAGCCAACTCGAAGTCTTCCAATGATTTCGGAAAGGATGTTCTGCCTGCCATGCTCAATGCGGGGGAGCGTATGATGGCTTACCGATTCGAGGGATATTGGAAGGATGTTGGAACCGTCGACAGCCTGTGGGAGTCCAATATGGATTTGCTCAATCCCAATATTGAACTTGATCTGAGCGAGGAGAGCTGGAAAATTTATTCCCGCAATCCCGTCATGCCGCCCCACTACATTGCCAAGGGCGCGAAGGTACAGAATTCGCTGGTGGCGGAGGGCTGCAACGTTTACGGTGAAATTGATTTTGCTGTGCTGTTTGCCGGCGTTTATATTGCCCCGGGCGCGGTGGTGAAAGATTCCATTATTATGCCCGGTTCCAGAATTGAAGAGAATGCGATTGTTCAGTATGCCATCGTATCCGAAGATGCGGTAATCGGAAAAGGTGCTGTGGTCGGTGCGCGTCCGGAGGAAATTGAGAATAAAGACGAATGGGGGATCGCCGTGGTCGGCGACGGATGCGTGATCGCCCCCGGCGCAACGGTACCCCCGAAAGCGATGATTGATGCGGAAAAACTTGCAGAGGAGGTGTCGAAATAATGCGCGGAAATAATGTAATGGGCTTGATTTTCTCCAATGTACATGATGAAAAAATTCGCGAGCTGACGGAAAAACGTACAATGGGCTCCGTCCCGTTCGGCGGAAGGTACCGCCTGATCGACTTTCCTATTTCCAATATGGTGAATTCCGGCATCAACAAAGTCGGCGTTCTTACCAAGAGCAACTATCAGTCGCTGATGGACCACCTCGGCTCCGGCAAGGCGTGGGACCTCTCCCGCAAGCGCGAGGGCTTGTTTATGCTGCCCCCGTTCGGCAGCCTCAGTTCCGTTTCCAACAGCCGGATTGAATCGCTGGCTTCGATTAATGCCTTCCTTTCCAACTCGCGGGAGGAGTTTGTTCTGCTGAGCGACAGTGACACAATCTGCAACATTGATTATACCGATGTGGTTTCCTTCCATGTGAAGCATAACGCGGATATCACTGTTATTTACCGTTTTGGGAAAATACCGGAAAAGTTCTGCGACCCTACCGTCTATACGATTGACCCGGACGGGCGTGTGCGGGATTTGCTTGTTAACCCCAAAGCCGACGGGGAATGTAACTTTGGCATGGGCATGCTGCTGATCAAGCGGGAACTGCTCATTAAAATGGTGACGGACTGTGTGAGCCGTAATCTTTACAATTTCAAGCGGGATTTTCTTCAAAGAAATGTTAAGAATTATGGGGTTTATGCGTACGAATTCAAGGGTTACGCACAGACCATCTGCTCGATGAATTCGTATTTCGACGCGAACATGTCGCTGATGCTGCCAACGGTTCGCGCGCAGCTTTTTAACCGGAACAGGCCGGTTTTTACAAAGGTGCGCGACGATATGCCGGCGCGCTACGGGCTGGGTTCCAGCGTTACGAATTCCCTGATAGCGGACGGCTGTGTGATTGAAGGCACAGTCGAAAATTGCGTGCTGTTCCGTGGGGTTCATGTGGGCAAGGGAACCAAAATTGAAAACTGTGTTATTATGCAGGACAGTTCCATCGGGCCGAACTGCAAGCTAAATTATGTCGTCATGGACAAGGATGTTGCAATCCGCAACGACCGTTCCCTTCTGGGCTTCCAGTCTTATCCTGTGTTTATCAGCAAGGGCAGCGTTGTTTAAAAAGCGGTTTGGCAATCCGGGTACTTTAATTTCACGGTATTTCCTTAAAAACCTGTATTTCAGCTAAGGGGGTTTAAAAATGAAAGTATTATACTGCACAAGTGAGGCAAAGCCGTTTGCCGCCACCGGGGGGCTGGCGGAGGTCGCCGGCTCGCTGCCGCAGGCGCTTCGGCTCAGGCTGATCGGCTGCCGCGTGGTGATGCCGCTTTATGAAGATATTCCGCAGGATCTGCGTGACAACATGAAGTTTATTACCAGTCTTTCCGTTCCGGTGGCATGGCGCCGCCAATACTGCGGCGTGTTTGAAGCAAGAGCCGGCGGTGTGATTTATTACCTGATCGACAACCAATATTATTTTAAGCGTCACGGGCTGTACGGTCATTATGACGACGCCGAGCGTTTTGCGTTTTTATCCCGTGCGGCGATCGAAATGCTGCCCTATATTGATTTTCATCCGGATGTAATTCATTGCAACGACTGGCAGACGGCGCTGATTCCGGTTTATTTGAGCATCTTTTATGCCAGCAATGATTGGTATAAGGGAATAAAAACCGTTCTGACCATTCATAATATTCAGTATCAGGGGAAATACGGAAAAGAGCTTGTGGAGGATGTGCTGGGCATTCCGCAGTCCGAAACCGCAGTTCTGGAATATGACGATTGTGTTAATTTGCTGAAAGGCGGAATTGAGGCGGCCAACCGTGTCACAACGGTCAGCCCCACTTACGCGCAGGAGATTCTTGACCCGTGGTTTTCCCATGATCTGGACGGTATCCTGAAAGAACGCCAGTGGAAGCTTTCCGGCATTCTGAATGGAATTGACACCGTCGATTACGACCCCGAAACAGACAAAGACCTGTTCGCAAATTATTCTTCGGACGCGCCCGGGGACAAGGCGAAGAATAAGCTTGGTTTGCAGGAAAGGCTGAATCTGGATCAGGGGGAGGATGTGCCGCTGATCGGCATGGTAACAAGAATGGTATCGCATAAGGGGCTTGATTTGGTAAAGGAAGCACTGGATCAGCTGATGAGCGAAACCGATGCACAGTTTGTCATCCTCGGTTCCGGCGACTGGGAGTATGAAACCTTTTTCAAAGAGATGCAGAGTAAATATCCGGGCAGACTTTGCGCGTGCTACGGTTTTTTGCCTGAACTCTCGCGTAAAATTTATGCTGCATCGGATATTTTCCTGATGCCAAGCAAGAGCGAGCCCTGCGGGCTTTCTCAGATGATTGCCCTGCGCTACGGCGCGATTCCGGTTGTCCGTGAAACAGGCGGCCTTAAGGACTCCATTCAGGACAGCGGTGACGGGGCAGGCAACGGATTCACTTTCCAAACTTACAACAGCGGTGATATGCTCCACGCGGTTCAGCGTGCGCTGGAGGGGTATCGGAACAGAGAAGGGTGGAATATTTTGGTGGAACGGGCAATGAAATGCGATTTTAGCTGGGGACGTTCTGCAAATGAATATATCCGCCTGTACCGTGAACTGATTAAGAGCGAGCCATAACAGCATAAGCCGCACGGGTCATTGCAAAGCAGCCTGATTCCATTCTTTATGCGCCTGCCGCTTTTGCGGCAGGCGGCTGATTTTATGAGGGAAACCTATGAATGAGAAGAAACAGCATCCTTTACTTCGCAAGTTTTTCCTTGTTATAGCGGGGATCCTTTTTGTTGTCGCGGCAATCTACGGCGTTTACAAAATTGCAGACGCCGTGCTTGACCATACTCTTTTTCCGCCGCAGAGCTTCTCCGAAAGTCTCTCCTCCAACTCCGGCGCAGTCAGTGCGCCGGTGAGCAGTACGGCCGGCTCGTCCCCTTCCTCCTTGATTCCCGTCAGTTCTGCGCCGGGCCCAAGCCAGCCTGCGGCTGTAACAGGCCTTTTCAGTGGTTTTAACTCTGCGGCGCAGGCAAAACTGAAAACCATGACCTTGAAGGAAAAGGTGGGGCAGGTGTTTATTTTCCGCTGCCCTGATTCCGGCGCGGTCAAAACGGCGGAGGATTATCAGCCGGGCGGTTACTGCCTTATGGCTTCGAATTTTAAAGATAAGACCAAGACGCAGGTGCAAAGTATGCTCAAATCCTACCAGAATGCGAGCAGAACGCATATGATCCTTTGCTGTGATGAGGAAGGCGGAACCGTCGTGCGCATCAGCAAATATCCCGCGCTTTCCAAGACGGCTTTTCGTTCCCCTCAGGATGTGTTTCGCCGCTCCGGAATGGACGGAATTTATAGCGATACTGTAAAAAAAGCGCAGCTGCTTAAAACGCTTGGATTGAATCTGAACCTTGCTCCGGTCTGCGATGTATCCATCAACCCGTCCGATTTTATTTATCCCCGCGCATTCGGGAAAAATGCCGCACAGACGGCGGCTTATGTCAAAACCTCGGTCAACGCATACAGCAGCCAGGGCCTTTCCTGTGCGCTGAAGCATTTTCCGGGTTACGGCAATAATGTGGACACTCACACCGGGATTGCGTACGATAAGCGCAGCTACAGCACTTTTGAAGCTTCGGATTTTGTTCCCTTCACTGCGGGAATTAAGGCGGGCGCGCAATGCGTTCTGGTTTCGCATAACATTGTAGACTGCATGGATGCGGACTATCCCGCCTCGCTCTCCTTAAAGGTGCACAATATCCTGCGACAAAAGCTGGGCTTTACGGGGGTCATTATGACGGATGATCTGATTATGGATGCGATCCGCGATTTCACGGGCGGGAAAAATCCCTGTGTCACAGCGTTTAACGCCGGGAATGATATTCTCCTGTCCTCCAATATTGCAGAGGACTTTAATACGCTTTACGCCGCCGTACAGAACGGAAGTGTCAGCGAGGCTCGTCTGAATGAAAGTGTTCTGCGGATTCTGGTGTGGAAGTATAAAATGGGAATTATTTGATAGAATGATGAGTGAAAACAGGAAGTCACAAATCATCTTTACAAGCCAAAGCTTTAAAGCAAAGAATAAAAGCGGGAGTTACGGAATAAAGGAAGAAAGCAGGGATAATATGTATTTAGACTTGACTGAGGAAGAGAAAGCTATGCTGGTTGAAATCAGGAACACGAAGCGCTTCCCGATTGTGCGGCTGGAACTGCACAGCTCGGAGCAAAAGGAACTGGTCAACACCGCGCTGAACTATGTGCGCATCAACGACCCCGACGATTCCATGGAAGTGGTGAAAGCGCGCGGGAAGGTTCTGCAAACCCTGATGGAGCGGGGGTTCGTTTTTATTGATTATACTGTGCACGTTTGGGTTTCGGGCGATTATGACGTTTATTACAAAAGCAAAATTTATGAGCTCCTTTGTCACACCGTAATGGAGAGCGCAAAGCGGCCTGGAACTGTTTTTAATCTGCCGTACATGAAAAAAGGCTACGCGAGTCTGACCCATAAGGGGGAAAAGGCTGCCGCGGTGCTGTAATAAAAAGCAAAGACCCGCCAATTGGCGGGTCTTTGCTTTTTATCCGTTCTATGCTATAATTATTTATGTTCTTTTTTCGCTCCCATTTGCAGCTCTGCGTTTTGAATCAGGTTGAACAGGGAAGCGGAAAAAAGAGGATACTCGGCGGAAATTTTTTCAGGTGACATTGCGGGCATTTTTTCCTTTGCCAGACCCTTCATTTCGTCGATGTCTTCCCCTTCGGCAAGGCATTCCGCGTTTGCCAGCGCAATTTCCTGCGCCGCACTCGAACGTCCCCCGCTCAGCCTCTGAGGGACGGAAAAAAGCCCCTGCGGGTTTTTTGAGTTCGCGGAATACAGCAGACGGAAGCTCTTGTAAATGGAAATGTTGAGGTAAGAAGAAATTTCGGAGGTCAGCGCTTTGTTGCCGCATTTTTGCAGAATGCTGTAAATAATGTTCAGTGAATTGGCAATCAGCTTTTTATTTAAAACAGGCAGCAGGCTGCCCTTTAAAGTGTTTTCTTTTCCCAGTGCGTCCGGTTCCGGGATATCGTCTACCGTAATGGTAGCTCCGCTTCGGTGGGGGGTCCTTCCGAGAAGGTAATCACAGGAGACGTCATAGAATTCGGCAGCCTTCACAACAAAATCAAGGCCGCATTCGCGAATTCCTTTTTCATAATGTGACAACAAAGCCTGAGAAACATCCAGTTCCTCGGCAGCTTTTTTCTGACTTAATCCGCGTTCTTTTCGAAGTAAAGTTATAATTCTTGGAAAATTATTATTCATTTGCAATGTCCCCTGTCGAATTGTGGATGAATTTAACGCATGGTAAAGTATATAACAAATATAACGCTTTGTAAAGCCGCTAGATATCGTGTCTTTTTACAATTTCTTTCCATGTATCTAGACTTTTTCCCTTTCGGCCGCTTTGCAATCTTCCAAAAAGGAGCAGAATTATGAAATCATACACAATTCATTTGATCCGTCACGGGGTTACTCAGGGCAATTTACTCGGCCAATATGTCGGCCGCACCGACCTTCCCCTTGCCAAAGAGGGGATCGCCGGGCTGGAAGCGCTGAAGCGCCGCGGCCCGTACCCCGAAGCACAGGTTTATTATTGCAGCCCGTTGAAGCGCTGTGTTCAGACTTTGAATATTTTATACCCCGGTGCGCAGCCGATTGTAGTGGATGATTTTCGTGAATGCGATTTTGGCGACTGGGAAGAGAAAACTGCGCAGGAACTTTCGGGCGGCACCGATTTTGTCGAATGGATTGCAAGCAACCGTACGGTTACCCCGCCCAACGGCGAAAATGGCGGTGTGTTCATGCAGCGTGTGTGCGCGGCCTTTGAAAAGGTGGTGGAGGGCATGATGCGTTCCGGAATCACCAGCGCGGCCATCGTTACGCACGGCGGTACGATTATGTCCATCCTTTCCGCTTACGGCCTTCCGCGCGCCAATTTCTACGACTGGATGACGGACAACGGATGCGGGTATTCTCTGCGCATTACCCCGGGGCTGTGGATGCGTTCCATGGTTGCCGAGGTTTACGCCACAATTCCGGCCCAGCCTGCGAAAGAACAGGATGATCAAAAACTGGTGATTGAACTTGCGCGGGAGGCTGCCGACCGTGCGTTTGGCAAAAAAGAAGAAAATTAACCTTGACAACCGGAATCACATAAAATATAATAATAGTTAATCTTAATATTGGCAAAGGCTATGAAGGGAACAAGACATTCGTTGAAACATTGCAGAGAACCGGCGGTTGGTGCGAGCCGGTGTTTCCACTTTTGTGTATAGCTCATCCCGGAGCCGCCGTCTTCGATGTGAAAGCGTTAGAAGCGGCCGCAGGCGGCAGCGTTACAGGCCGGGGCCTTGATTGAGGCCGCAAAGGGCTTCCGTGAAGCGGAGCCAAAATTGGGTGGTACCGCGAATGAATGAATTCGCCCCGAATACAGTGAAAGCTGTGTTCGGGGCTTTTTTTATTTCTATAAATTTCAATTAAAGCAGGTAAAGGAGTGTTTGGCAATGTATGAAGGCTGCAAAAAGTATATCCCGTTTCAGCCAATCAGCCTGTCTGACCGCAAGTGGCCGGACAAAGTAATTCAGGAGGCGCCTGTCTGGTGCAGCGTGGATTTGCGCGACGGGAATCAAGCCCTGATTGACCCGATGAATCTGGAAGAAAAGCTGCTTTTTTTTCAGACACTGACAGACATCGGTTTTAAGGAAATTGAAGTCGGTTTTCCTTCCGCTTCGGAAACTGAATATGAAATTCTGCGCACTTTGATCGACCGCAGTCTGATACCGGATGATGTGACCATTCAGGTGTTGGTGCAGGCGCGGCCGCAGCTCATCAAAAAAACATTCGAAGCAATAAAAGGCGCTAAAAATGTTATCGTACATTTTTATAATTCCACTTCAACCCTGCAGCGCAAGGTCGTTTTCAACACCGACATGCAGGGGGTGATCGACATCGCCGTGGAGGGCGCGAAGCTGATAAAAGAACTGACAGATGAAGAGGTGAAGAAGAGCGGCGCGAACATTCGCTTTGAGTATTCGCCGGAAAGCTTTTCCGGCACCGAAATTGATAATTCCGTGCTTATCTGTGAAAAGGTGATGGAAGTGCTCGGTTCCACGCCGGAAAACAAGCTGATTTTAAACCTGCCCAATACCGTCGAAATGGCCACCCCGAACTGCTACGCGGATCAGATTGAATATTTTTGCCGTCATCTTAAAAACACGGAAAGCGCCATCATCAGCCTGCACCCCCACAACGACCGCGGCACAGGGACAGCGGCAACGGAGCTTGGCATAATGGCGGGCGCACAGCGTGTGGAAGGCACATTGTTCGGCAACGGCGAGCGTACCGGCAACGCAGACCTTATGGTAGTCGCCATGAACATGTATTCGCAGGGTGTGGATCCTAAGCTTGACTTTTCCCATATCCGCGAAATCAGGGAAGTATTTGAAAAGTGCACGAAGATGAAGGTGCATGAACGCCATCCATACGCGGGGGATCTTGTGTTCACCGCGTTTTCCGGTTCCCATCAGGACGCCATTAAAAAAGGCGTGGACTACATGGCACGCAGCGATTCCCAATACTGGGAAGTACCGTACCTTCCGATCGATCCTGCGGACATCGGCCGGGAATACGAACCGATTATCCGCATCAACAGCCAGTCCGGCAAGGGCGGCGCGGCGTTTATCATGCAGCAGAACTTCGGTTACGATCTTCCCAAGGCGATGCACCCTGAGTTTGGCGCCATGGTCAAGGCCGCCTGCGACGCTGCAGGCCGCGAGCTGCAGCCGAAGGAAATTTTCGGGATTTTTGAACAGGCGTATCTCCAGGTCAATTATCCCTACAATCTGAAGCAATATAAACTTTACGAAGAAAATGACACCACCGGGGACACACAGGTTCATTTTGAGGGCATTCTTCGCTTTAAGCACGAGGATCATCCGGTCAGTGCCAGCGGCAACGGCCCCGTCAGCGCGTTTTTCCGTGCAATTTCAAGCGTAGGCATCACAAATTATCAGTTCGTTTCCTACAGCGAGCACGCCGTTTCCGCCGGTGCGGATTCCAAGGCGGTTTCCTACATCCACCTTACCGCGCCGGACGGCAGTCCCGTTTTCGGCGTGGGCATTGACAACAACATCAGTCTGGCGTCCATCAAGGGAATCATCTGCGCCATTAACCGCGCACAGTCCGATCAGTAAGAAAAGGGGCGGGTAAAATGAAAGAATATAAAATCGTATTATTGAAGGGTGACGGAATCGGTCCGGAAATCGTAACACAGGCGGTCAGAGTTTTAAACCGCGCCGCCGACAAATTCGGTTTCCGCGTTGCTTATGACGAGGCGCTGCTGGGCGGTAGCGCGATTGACGCGGCCGGCGTGCCGCTCCCGCAGGAAACTGTCGACAAGTGCAAGGCGGCGGACTCCACGCTTCTGGGCGCAGTCGGCGGGCCTAAGTGGGACGGTATGCCCGGTAATTTAAGGCCGGAAGCGGGTCTGCTGGGCATCCGCGGCGCGCTTGGTCTTTTCGCCAACCTGCGCCCTGCTGTCATTTTTGAGCAGCTGCGCGAAGCATCGCCGCTAAAGGCCGAAATTATCGGGGAAGACCTTGACATCATGGTTGTGCGCGAATTAACCGGGGGTATTTATTTTGGGGAACGGGGTCGCAAAACGGTGAACGGTTTTGAAGCGGCTTACGATACGGAGATGTATTCCGTGCCGGAAATTGAGCGCATTGCGCGTGTCGGCTTTGAGATGGCTGCCAAACGCCAGGGCAGGCTTTGCAGCGTTGACAAGGCGAATGTTCTGGAATCCTCCCGGCTGTGGCGCGCGACAGTTGCGCGAATCGGAAAAGAGGAGTATCCTGATATAGAACTGACCAATTTGTATGTGGATAACTGCGCCATGCAGCTTGTGCGCAACCCAAAGCAATTCGACGTGATTGTTACCTCCAATATTTTTGGTGACATCCTTTCGGATGAGGCTTCCATGATCAGCGGTTCCATCGGCATGCTGGCTTCCGCCAGCCTGGGCAAGGGAAAGGCCGGCCTTTACGAGCCGGTTCACGGTTCCGCGCCCGACATTGCCGGAACAGGTATGGCCAACCCGCTTGCAACCATTCTTTCCGCCGCGATGATGCTCCGTTATTCGCTGGATGAACCAAAGGCGGCGCAGGCCATTGAAAATGCGGTTGCCGAGGTACTGAAGACAGCGCGTACCGCGGATATCTACACAGAGGGCATGAAGAAGGTAACTTGCGAAGAAATGGGAGAATTAGTCTGCAAATTACTTTGAAATTTGTAATATTTTAAATAAACTATACGAATTGTATTGAACTTGGAGCGGAAAATGCAGGATAATGAAGCTTTGACATTAAAAAAGGGGCTAAAGGACGGATTGCCGATTTGCCTTGGATACATCAGCGTATCCTTTGCATTCGGCATGATGGCTACGCAGGGCGGGCTGCCGGTTTGGGTGGCGCTGCTGATTTCGATGAGCAATGTGACCAGCGCGGGGCAGTTTGCGGGCACGGCGCTGATCCTTTCGGGCGGCATGTACTTTGAAATCGCGGTCACCACATTTGTAATTAATATCCGGTATATGCTCATGTCGCTTTCCCTTTCCCAAAAAGTAGAGGATGCCATGACCACGCTCGAACGGTGGGTGCTTTCCTTTTGCGTCACGGACGAGATTTTCGCCGTTGCCATGCAGCAGAAGGGGAATGTAAACGCGCGCTATCTTTCCGGCTTGATGATTACTCCTTATGTCGGCTGGTCGCTGGGCACTCTGCTTGGTGCGACCGCGACAAACCTTTTGCCGGCCGGAGTGCGCGCCGCGCTTGGCATTGCCATTTACGGCATGTTTATCGCGATTATTACCCCCCCCGCGCGGCATTCACGCCCTATCGCAAAAGTAATCGTCATTGCCGTGGCGCTGAGCTGCATTTTCAAATGGGTTCCGGGTCTGAACCGGATTTCAAGCGGCTGGGTGATTATTCTTTGTGCGGTGGCCGCGTCGGCCTACGCCGCGCTGCGATACCCTGTCCATGAAGCGGAGGGGCAGCAATGAATTATCCGAGGATTCTAATCTGTATTTTTATTATGGCGTTCGTCACCTATCTGGTGCGGATGCTGCCGCTTGCCATCTTTAAAAAGAAAATCACAAACCGTTTTATCCGTTCCTTTCTGGCTTATGTACCCTACGCTGTGCTGGCGGCCATGACTTTTCCTGCCATTCTGTATTCTACCGCCAGCGTTTATTCGGCGGGAATCGGCTTGATTGCGGCGCTTGTTCTTGCATACAGGAACAAAGGACTTTTAACTGTAGCACTGGGTTCCACCATCGTTGTTTTTGTGGTGCAGCAGCTTGTCCAACTGGCATGCTGAGGAAAAATCCGATTCTCGCAGATTTAATTTACAGGAAAGTAATTTTCCTTTACATGTGGATTCCTCGGCTCCTTCACAGAGAATTCCTGCAAAATAGTGACAGGTAGAATTACTTTACATAAAAAGCCGCTGCAATTTGCAGCGGCTTTTTTGCACGGTTTGATTAATATCCGAACTTTCCGAGAAGTGACTCATCGTTTTCAATCCATTCATCCACATAAACCGACGAAAACGCGGTTTTGCTGTTGCGGACGATTACGCGCGCAATACCTGCGTTAATGATAAGCCGCTTGCACATGGAGCAGGAGGAGGCATTCTGCACGTATTCGCCTGTTTTTGCATCCCTGCCGACCAAATAAAGCGTACTGCCGATCATATCGCGCCGGGAGGCGCTGATGATGGCATTTGCCTCAGCGTGAACAGAGCGGCACAGCTCGTAGCGTTCTCCACGGGGAACACCAAGCGTTTCACGCACGCAGACTCCGGTGTCGATGCAGTTGCGGCGGCCGCGGGGCGCGCCGGTGTAGCCCGAGGATACGATTTCATCGTGCTGAACAATAATTGCGCCGAAGTTGCGCCGCAGGCAGGTGCCGCGTTCCAGTACTGTTTCGGCAATGTCGAGGTAATAATTTTCCTTATCTGTGCGAATCATTTTCATGCCTCCCGATATATGATTTTATGTTTCTATGATATTGTATTTTCGACAAATAATCAATGGAAATTTAACAGCCTGTATGATATAATAATTAAATATCAATCTTTAGGGGCCGTTGAGCATACCCTCACACCCGGCTTGCCATCCGGCTTTCGCCCGGCGTACGCTGTCTGACGGTTCCTTATGCATTGAGTGATTGGAGATACAGAATGGATTTATCGGATATTACGACGATTAAAAATGTGCTTTCCCGCCACGGATTCCAGTTTTCCAAGTCGCTCGGGCAGAATTTTCTGGTGAATCCGGATGTTTGCCCGCGCATGGCCGCAGAGTGCGGGGCAGGGGCGGGCGTTGGCGTGTTGGAAATCGGTCCGGGGATTGGCGTGCTTACCAAAGAGCTTTCCGCCCGCGCCGAAAAAGTAGTCGCGGTGGAACTCGACAGGAGTCTGCTGCCGGTACTGGATGAAACGCTGGCCGGATGTTCCAATGTAAAAATAGTAGACGGCGATGTTTTAAAGATAGACCTTAAAAAACTGATTCAGGATGAATTTGCCGATATGGAAGTGGTTGTCTGCGCCAATCTGCCATATTATATTACTTCTCCCGTGATTATGCGGCTGTTGGAGGAACGGCTTCCGGTGACTGCCGTCACGGTTATGGTGCAGAAAGAGGCGGCCAGCCGCCTTTGTGCCGAACCCGGCAGCCGCGCGTGCGGTGCTGTGAGCGCGGCCGTGCGGTATTTTGCACAACCTGAAATTCTGTTCGGGGTGGAACGCACCAGCTTTATTCCGCAGCCGAAGGTGGACTCCTCGGTTATCCGGCTGACCGTGCGCACGGAACCGGCAATCCGGATTCGAAGCGAGAAAAATTTCTTTGCATTGGTAAAAGCTTCGTTTGGCCAGCGGCGGAAAACAGTGTTGAATTCCGTGGCGGCCGGGTTATCGCTCGGGAAAGAGCAGGTTGCCTTGGCTTTGAGCCGGGCGGGAATTGCGGCAAATACACGCGCGGAACAGCTTACTATGGAACAGCTGGCATCGTTTTCCAATGAGCTGTTCCCCGAATAAGGAGGAAGTTTTATGAGCGATGGAAGAATGGCGCTGAATTTTTTTGAGGTTGGCCTTGTGCTGACTCTTGTTTCCATGGTGCTTGGCCCGTTCGAAATTACGGAATGGGCCATTGCCGCTGCGCTGGTTGCCTGCTTTGTGGCACTTGGGGGCATGTATCTGGCATTTAGCAGTTGGAACGAGCCGGATGATCCCGCGCCCGGAACGGCGGCCGAAGCTTCCCGGGAACCAGGGCAGCCGGACGATAAAACCGAATAATTCAGGCAACAGAATTGGGGCAAAACATTGATTTTATTAACTGCGGAACAACTGAATAAAAGCTATGTGGAACGGCTTCTTTTAAAGGACGTTTCCCTGACCGTCAGCGAAGGCGATAAAATCGGCGTCATCGGTATCAACGGAACGGGAAAATCCACTTTTCTCAAAATAATCGCGGGGGCGGAAACGCCGGACAGCGGCAGAATTACCAAATCCCCGGGGATGCGGATCGGCTATCTGCCACAGAACCCTGTTTTTGACCGGCACGCTTCCGTGCTGGAGCAGGTTTTGCAGGATGATGCCGCGGGGAAAAACGACTCCAAGGAGTACGAATGCAAGGCGATATTGACCAAGCTTGGTATTTCCGACTTTAATAAAGACGTTAACCTGCTTTCGGGCGGGCAGAAAAAACGCGTGGCAATGGCGTCGGCGCTTGCCGGTCAGGCTGATCTTTTGATTTTGGATGAGCCCACAAACCATATCGACAGTGAGATGGTCTGCTGGCTGGAAAATTATTTGGCGCGGTACAACGGCGCACTTTTGATGGTAACCCATGACCGTTATTTTTTGGAAAGGGTGACCAACCGGATTGTGGAATTGCAGGATGGTGCGCTCACCGCGTATCCTGCCAATTATTCCGAATATCTGGAATTAAAGGCGCAGCGGGAGGACATGCTTGCCGCAAGCGAACGGAAACGCCAGACATTGCTGAGAAAGGAACTCGCGTGGATTCGGCGCGGCGCGCGCGCCAGAGGAACAAAGGCGAAGTTCCGTGTGGACCGATATGAGGAGCTCAGCGGCCAAACCGCGCCCGCGGAGCAGCAAAAGCTTCAGCTTAGTTCCATCAGTTCCCGTTTGGGAAAGAAGATTATTGAAATCGACGGAATTTCAAAAAGCTACGATGGGCGGGTACTGTTCCATGATTTCAGTTACAACATGCAGCGGGATGACAGGCTTGGCTTGATCGGGCCCAACGGCTGCGGAAAATCTACGCTGCTGAAGATTCTGATCGGGCAGATTCCACCCGATCAGGGAACGGTCAGCGTGGGGGAAACTGTTAAAATCGGCTATTTTTCGCAGGAAGGTGAGGAAATGGACTCCTCCCTGCGCACGATAGACTACATTACCAATATTGCGGAACAGATCGCCACGCCGGAAGGAATGCTGACCGCTTCCCAGATGCTTGAAAAATTTCTGTTTCCGTCGGAGCTTCAGTATACCACCATCGGCAGGCTTTCGGGCGGGGAACGGCGCAGGCTGTTTTTGCTGAAAATATTAATGGAGGCGCCGAACGTCCTTTTTCTGGACGAGCCGACCAATGATCTGGATATTCAGACGCTTACAATTCTGGAAGATTATATTGAAGGCTTTGCCGGCGCGGTTATCGCCGTGTCCCACGACCGTTATTTTCTGGATAAAATTGCCGGGCATCTTTTTGCGTTTCAGCCGGACGGCACACTGGCGCAGTACCTTGGAGGGTATTCCGATTATTTGGAAAAACGCGGTGAAGAACAGCAGGATACCGCCAAAGACGCCGGCGCTGCCGACGAAAAGCAGAAGGCGTTCCGTCCCAAAAGTACGAAGCTGAAATTCTCCTTTAAAGAGCAGCGTGAGTTTGACGAAATTGACGGTGTGATTGAAGCGTTGGAGCAGGAACTTTCTTCGGTCAAGAAAGAAGTCGAGGTTCAGTCTGCTAATTTTGAAGCGTTACAGGAGCTTCTGCATCGGCAGGCGGAACTGGAAAAGCAACTGGCTGAAAAAACAGACCGCTGGGTTTACCTCAGTGAACTGGATGAAAAAATAAAAAATCAATAATTCCGAAATAAAAAGATCCCGTCTTATCAGACGGGATCTTTTTATTCCAGCTCAGGCCCAACAAGGCGGTACCCCACGTTCTTGATGCACGAGATTTGAATTTGCGAGTGAATAGACGCAAGCTTGCGCCGAAGGTAGCTGATATAAACCTCAAGATTATTTTCCGCCGCGATTGCTTCAAATCCCCACAGACGGGTCATCAGTTCTTCTTTGCTGACAATATTATGCCCATGCAGGAGAAAAAATTTCATAATTTCCAGTTCCTTGTTTGAAAGCCCCACAACTCCGTCTTTTTCCGCCAGCTCGTATGTACCTAGATTCAGGCTAAGACTCGCAAAATGCAGTAGGTTGTCAAAGATCAAATCCCCTTTTCTGCGGGTAATGGCGTTCAGCCGCGCCAGCAGTTCATCGTCGGCAAACGGTTTTTCCAAAAAATCATCGGCGCCGCTGTCGAGCCCGGGCACTTTTTCACTTACCCCGGATTTTGGGGAAAGCAAGAGTATGGGGACGGAAAGTTTGGATTTGCGTATTTGCTTGAGCACGTCAAGTCCGCTGCAGTCGGGCAGTGCGACTTCCAGAATGACCGCGTCATAAATTCCGCTTTGTGCCTCATCAAGGCCGCTTTCTCCGTCCTCTGCGGAGCGTGTTTCGTAACGTTTCTTTGTCAGCAGCCGGCTTAACTTTGTTCTCAGCTTTGCATCATTCTCTATCAGCAATATTCTCATCGTACAAACCTTCCTTCCTTTGATACATATTATATCAGCCGCGACCTTTTCCTGTGTGACGATTAGGTGAAGGCACGCTTAAATTTATGTGAAATAGAAGTTTATTAAGTTTAAATTCAGATTGACTTCGTATAATTAAACCCAGAAAGGCGGAATTGGAGGTTAGCTATGAAAGCAAAAATAACAAGTTTGATTACAGCACACAAGAAGCTATTTGTTCTTATCGCCTCTGGCGTCGTTTTGGGCGCAGCAATTTTGACAACTGTCCTACTTTATATCAATCAAAATAAAGGATCCGCAAATGCGGCCACCTACCGCGAATACAGTGTCGCAAAGGGTGACGTAACTGTTGGAACAAGTGAAACCGGAACGGTCTCGCTCGATGAGGTCACGGTGTCGTTTCCGGTAAATGCGACGATTGACAGCGTTCTGGTACAGCCGGGCTATAAAGTCAAGACGGGGGATTCCCTTGTAAAATTGGATCAGGGCAGTATTACAAACGGGTCAGC
>JAEWBE010000067.1 GCA_023391275.1 Bacillota bacterium
TAGTTCATGTGCGTCCGTACGGCGATGCACTTTACAAATCCGCCTATTTTCCATGGAGCCATATTGTGGGCGGCACGCAGGGTGTTGATCCCGGCTACGATCCGCTGAAGGATATGGTTGAGGCGTCACATAAGGCGGGCATGAAAATTCACGCGTGGGTTAATCCTTTGCGCATTCAAATTTCGGGAACCCCATCCATTCTGGCGCAGACCAACTTATATAATACATGGAAAAGTGATACGGCAAAAGCCGGTTGGGTAGTGGACAGCGGCAGCGGAAAATATTATAATCCGGCGTATCCGCAAGTGCGAAAGCTGATTGCGGACGGGGCAAAGGAAATTGCGAAGAACTACGATGTGGATGGAATTCAGTTCGATGATTATTTTTATCCCACGCAGGACGCTTCATTTGATAAACCGGCCTATGACAGCTACAGCGCCGCTGCAGCAAAGAACGGTACGCCGCTGAGCCTGCCGGAATGGCGGCGGGCCAATGTAAACGCAATGGTTTCACTGGTTTATAGCGAAATTAAATCCGTCAAGCCGAATTTGCCGTTTGGAATTGCACCGCAGGGCAATGTGGATAACGATCTGAATATGGGAGCGGACGTGAAAGCGTGGTGTACCGCACAAGGGTACCTCGATTATATCTGTCCCCAGCTTTACGTAAATTTTGAAAATCCGGTTCTTCCTTTTAACACGGCGGCACAAACCTGGCGCAGCCTGGTAACAAATGATAAGATTAAGCTGTACCTTGGACTTGCGGTTTACAAGGCGGGTTCCGACGTAGACAGCGGCACATGGAAAAAGTCCACGAATATTCTGGCGCAGCAGGTTGAACTGGGACGAAAAACTTCCTGTGACGGATTTATGTTCTACTCCTGGGATTACTTGAACAGTGGCCAGACAAAGGAAGAGGTCCAGAATGTAATGAAGGTTTTAAATTGAAACTGCGCCGTGCGAAGACTTTCGCACGGCGCAGAATTTATTCCGGAATTTCAGCGATGCAGCAGTCGCTCATAGCCTCGGTGATACGTGCCGTAAGAATTTGACCGCCGAGGTTTTTACCGCTGTGCGCTTTAACGGGTGTGTAGTTTTCCGTGTAACCTTCGTAAACGCCTTTTTCACATTCCTGTTCGAACAGTATCGGCTCAATCCGGCCGACCTGCAGCCCGAAAAACGCTTCCTTCGTCTTTTGCGTCGCTTCTATCATCCTGTGGCTGCGTTTCTCTTTTACCTCCTGCGGCACCTGGTCGGGTGCGTCATACGCTTTGGTGCCGGGGCGGCGGGAATAAGAGAATACATGTACTTTTGCAAAACAGATTTCCTGCGCAAAAGCGAGTGACTGTTCAAACTCCTCGTCGCTTTCGCCGGGGAAACCAACCATCAGGTCGGTAGTAATTGCTGCGTTTTCAAAAGCGGCGCGCAAATTTTTTACAATAGTTCGGTATTCATCTGTATTGTAATGCCGGTTCATCCGCTTTAATGTTTCATCACAGCCGCTTTGCAGCGAAAGGTGAAATTGCGGGCAAAGCTTTTTTTGAAGCCGAAGCCGTGTGATCACTTCTTCGCTGAGCTGTTCCGGTTCCAGCGAACCAAGGCGCACGCGTTCAATTCCGGCGGGCGCACAGGCGGCTTCGACCGCATCGCAAAGGTGCAGCCCAATCTCCTGCCCGTAAGCGGAAAGATTGATTCCTGTCAGCACGATTTCTTTGTATCCGTTTGCGGCAATTTCCTCAATTTCCTGTTTTAGCTGGTCAATTGGTTTGGAGCGTACTCTTCCGCGCGCGTAGGGGATAATACAGTAAGAACAAAAACGGTTGCAGCCGTCTTCTATTTTAATAAAAGCACGTGTACGTTCAAAAAATTGATTTACACTCATTTTTTCAAATCCCGGCGCCTTTTCGTGGGGGACAATGTCTACGATACGCTGGCGTGAGGAGAGGTATTTCAGAATATCCGGCAGCAGCGAAGTACGGTTGGAGTTGCCCAGCACAATATCCGCGTCGTGCAGCGCCTCCGCCGCTTCCGGAAACGCCTGCGGCATGCAGCCGGTCAGCACAATTACCGCCGTGGGGTTTTTATGCCGCGCCCGGTGCAGCATCTGCCGTACTTTATGATCGCTCACGGAAGTCACGGTACAGGAGTTAATTAACACGATATCACTTTCCTCACTGGCATCGCAAGGGGTAAATCCGGCGTTTACAAGCTGATTCAGCATAGCCTGTGATTCATACTGATTTACTTTGCAGCCCAGTGTAATTACAGAAATTTTCATTTTGTGACCTTTCAATAAAAATAGATATTTTAATTGGATAATTGACATAATGTATGGTAAAAATGAATATTGACCAATTTATCATCCTGCTATATCATTGGAGAATACATCGAAATATGGAGGTAACATAAATGTATTCAACTTCTATCCTGCTTTCCAGCATTGAAGCGGTCAAGAAGTTTGTCACTTTGACAAACAGCTATGACTTTCCAATCAACCTCACTACAGATAAATACAAAATTGATGCAAAATCCATTATGGGAGTTTTCAGCCTTGACTTATCGAAACCTGTAGATATTGAGGTCGAAAGCGAAGGGGCGGATGAATTTATCGCTCAGCTTCAGCAGTTTAAGGCAGAAAAATAGGTGTTTGGCATTTAAGTTCAGCAGTCCGGTTTTTACCGGGCTGTTTTTTTATTCCTCGTACTTTTGAGCAAGCGCGCTCCAGCTTTGGAACAATTCGTCGCTTTTTTGCTTCAGCACGCTGATTTTCTCCGAAATTTCCACTGCGGCTTGGTAATCGCTCGCAACTTCCGGCTTCAAAAGTTCAGTTTCCAGGCCGGCTATTTCCTGTTCAATCCGGTCAATTTGCGCCTCTGTACGCTTCAGTTCCGATTGTTCTTTGCGGACGGCAGCCTCGCGCACTTTTTGGAGTTTATACTCATTTATCTTCACCGGTTCGTTTTCAGCGGTCTGGGCGGTCTGGTTCCTGATTTTTTCTATGTACGCGTCATAGTTTCCGATGAATTCGGTCGCGCCGGTATTATCCAGACAATAAATTCTGTCCGCGATTTTATTCATGAGATAACGGTCATGGGATACAATCAGAAGGGTTCCCTCATAGCTTTGCAGCGCGGCCTCCAATGCTTCGCAGGAGCCAATATCCAAATGGTTTGTAGGTTCATCCAAAAGCAGAAAATTGTCACGCGAAAGCATCAGGCGCAGAAGAAGAATTCTGGCCCGCTCACCGCCGCTCAGCGCGGCGACGGACTTAAACACCTCTTCGCCTTTAAAAAGGAATACGGCCAGCGCGTTCCGAATTTCCGTCTGTGTCATTTTCGGATAAGAATCCCAAATCTCATCAATCACAGTCTTCTCAGGGTGCAGCCCCGCCTGAATCTGGTCGTAATAACCAACATCAATCCCCGCACCGAATCGGAATTCCCCAGCTGCGGAGGGGTAAATGCCCAAAAGCGTTTTCAGCAGGGATGTTTTCCCGCAGCCGTTCGGCCCAATCAGAAAAATTCGTTCACCCCGGTGAATTTCCATGTTTACATTTTCAAACAGTTTTTTTTCGTCAAAGCACAGCGCAAGGTTTTCCACGGTCAGAACATCATTGCCGCCGCGTTGATTAATTCCAAAATTAAAATCGATACTGTCCGGTTTTGCGTCCGGTTTTTCCAGTGTACTTTCCAGCCGGTCAATTACCTTTAACTTGCTTTCCGCAGTTTTAATGTTTTTTTCGCGGTTCCACTGGCGCTGCTGCGCCACAATCCCTTCAATGCGCCTGATTTCCTTCTGGGTGTTGTCATATTTGCGCTGCACGGCAAGATTGTTCTCTTCCTTTTGGGCAAGATAAGAGGAGTAATTACCCTTGTACAGTGTAAGCCGGTGGTTTTCCAATTCAAATGTCCGGTTGGTAATCCGGTCCAAAAAGTAACGGTCATGCGAAATAACAATGTATGCTCCTGCGTAGGAACGCAGAAAATCCTCCAGCCATTCTACGGAGGAGATGTCAAGATGGTTGGTGGGTTCGTCGAGCAGCAGCAAATTGGCGCCGCAGAGCAGCATTTTGGCAAGCTGGAGTTTCCCTTTCTGGCCGCCGCTCAATACGCCAATCGGCATTCCCATCTGCTCGTCATCAAAGCCGAGGCCCAAAAGCGCCGAGCGTGCCCGGCTGCGGCAGGTCAATCCGCCCAGTGCCACAAACCGGTCGTTCATCGCAGCCTGTTTTTCAATCAACTCATCCATGTTTCCTGGTTTTGCCTGTAACCGGTGATTCAATTCTTCCAGCTCTTTTTCAAGCTGCAAAAGGCTGTCAAACACCGTCAGCACTTCACTGTACGCACTGCGCTCCAGGTCGCGGCACACATGTTGTTCCATATAGCCAAGCACCGTGGAGTTGGATTTAAAAATATCACCGCCATCGGGTGCTATTTCACCCGTTAACAGTTTAAAAAGTGTGGTTTTCCCGGAACCGTTGATTCCTACAAGTCCCACACGGTCATTTTCCTGTATTTCAAATGAGGCCCCGCTGAAAATCAAATCGGTGCCGAAAGCCTTCATTAAATTGCCTGCGCTTAGCAAACCCATGATTGTACTCCTTGTATGTAAAGTGCGGAGCGTAAAAGCCCCGCTCACATATTATAATGAAATAGTGAAAATAAATCAAGCCGCATATCAATGGATGGCCGGCTTTCCGTACAGAGCATGGGATTCAGCAGAGAAAGTCCTTCAGATTTTCAATGTTTTTCTGATCGTTTGCAATATATTCCTCCGCAAGCTTTTTGGCCCCGGCGTCAGCGTCGTCAAGATCATTCAGCTTTTTTGTCATATCCACAATTCCCATTGTCGAACCGTTTATCATCATTTCAGCAATATGGCTTGTTTTTTTGTTTACCAGCGTATTCACTTTAATGGAGCTCCGAAGTATTGCTTTTTTCAAAGCTGTTTCTTCTTCGGGCAGACGCCCTTCCTCACGCAGCATTGCCTTTGCTTTGGCGTTCATGCCTTCATAGTTTTTCTTTTGTAATTCAATCTGCTTCAGCAGGGACTCATCGTGTACCTTCGGGATGACGAGTCGGGTTGCGTCAAGGCCCATTTTCGTTGCCTTATAGATTTCTTCCAGAAGATTTTCGTTTTCCTTCGCCATCTTTTATTTTCCAGCCTTTCAATTGACATTTTGTTTCATTTCTGTTTTCCGCAGCACAAAAGGCAAATAAATATTAAAACGGAAAACCGTGATACTATAATACCCAGTTCTATAGTGATTAAACTGGACTTTTTTGCGCCGGCAGGATATAATTCTATAGTAAAGGGAAAATACAATTTATAAAAATAACGCCCTCCAATGTGCTGCACACATTGGAGAAGGCGAAAAAGCCACCGGTATTTCCCGTGCGAATTCGGCCGGCTGTTTTATAAAATTTTGTGCCGCACGGAGAAATGGGGATAGGTTGAATAAATTCAATCTATCCAAAAAATAACGCTCTCCAATGTGCCGCACACATTGGAGAAGGCGAAAAAGCCACCGGTATTTCCCGTGCGAATTCGGCTGGCTGTTTTATAAAATCTCGTGCCGCACGGAGAAATGGGGGATAGGTTGAATAAATTCAATCTATCCAAAAAATAACGCCCTCCAATGTGCTGCACACATTGGAGAAGGCGAAAAAGCCACCGGCATTTCCCGTGCGAATTCGGCCGGCTGTTTTATAAAATTTTGTGCCGCACGGAGAAATGGGTGGCTTTATTATGCGTTCCGGCATTTCTACAGCATGTCTTTACCCAATGGAATTGGAAAAAGCTCTACCTGCCTTAATTAAAATGGATTTTCATCTGTTTGAAATTTTTATTAATACATTCAGCGAACTAAAACCCGAATATCTTAGGGAATTAAAGCAGATGCTAAATGAAAGCGGCAGTACGGTTAAATCAATTCATCCGTTTACCTCCGGGTTTGAAAGCTTTCTTCTTTTTTCCGACTATGACAGGCGATTTAACGATGGCTTGGATTTTTATAAACGGTATTTTGATGCGGCGAACTTTTTAGGAGCGGAGATCCTTGTGCTTCACGGTCAGCGCGACGCAAAGCACGGCAGAATCACGGAACGGGACTATTTTGAGCATTATGCGCGTCTGTTTACCCTTGGCAAAACGTTCGGCATTACGGTTGCACAGGAAAATGTCAATCTGTTCCGCAGCGAGGATCCCGCGTTTATTACGCGCATGCGGATGTTCCTGAAGGATGAATGTGCTTTCGTGCTGGATATCAAACAGGCGGTGCGGGCGGGACACGACCCATTTGCTATGTGCGCTGCAATGGGGGAGAAGATCGTCCATGTGCATATCAATGACAATAACGCGGAGGCCGACTGCCTTTTACCCGGCTGCGGCACGATGGATTTTGCTGCTTTTAAGCAGCAATTATATGAGCTTGGTTACTCGGGGGATCTTATAATTGAAGTTTACCGGCGCAGCTTTGGCAGTTTGCAGGAAATACGGATGGCCAAACAGGTCGTAGACGCTTTAATTTGATATTTGTTTCTTAATCTACTTGATAATTATATCTAAAATATGTTATAATTATACAAAATGTAGTAGAGGTGATCATGCGATGAGGTGCCCATATTGCGGTTATTCGGAATCCAAGGTGATTGATTCGCGTCCAACTGACGAAGGGGAGCGTATCCGAAGGCGTCGGGAGTGTTTAAAATGCACGAAGCGTTTCACAACCTATGAGGTGATTGAAACGGTGCCCGTCGTGGTCATTAAAAAAGATCGTTCGCGGGAGGCGTTTGACCGCAACAAGCTTTTAAATGGTTTGCTGCGCGCATGTGAAAAGCGCCCCGTTTCCCTTGATACTTTGGAGCATATTGTCGATGAAATTGAAAACATGCTTCAAAATTCGCTTGACCGTGAGGTTCCGTCGAGTTTAATCGGGAAATACGCGATGGAGAAACTGAAAGATGTTGACGAAGTCGCATATGTACGTTTTGCCTCGGTTTACCGTCAGTTTAAGGACATTAATACTTTTATGGATGAGTTAAACCGCATGATAAAAAACAAGAATTGATTGCTTTTGTTGTACCTGTAAATATATGTATGAGGATTCAAAATTCAGTCACAGTTTGCGGCGGCAGGAAATACCTGCCGCTTTTTTGTATATCAAAATATATTTTGCAGAGTTGGGGTTTCCGATTCATTCAGATATTCAATCTGTGTAATACCGCGGTCGCATTCCGCCGCAAACTGATCGGTCGTTCCGTAATAAATAAGGGATGGAAGCGCCGCCAGAGTCTGGTCGATGGCCTCCAATTTGGCGTGGGGCATATAGGTGCACAGAACCTCATGGTTCTTATGCCATTCTGTAACGGCTTTTTGACTTAGTGTGAAGGCGGAACTGTTATCCCCGGTTTCCGCGGCCTTTTTTGCGCTTGTTACTGTATTGGTCAAATCTGTGCTGACCTTCTTCGTTGTGACGATTCCCAAAGAGCAAACAATCAGCAGCGCCACAAATATGATTGCCGAAGTCCATATGCGTTTCACTTGTATTCATCCTTTTTAATAATGTTAAAGTCACCTTTTCGGTTGGCAGTCATAATAAAAATTTCCTCCGTTTTCACATTTTTGCCACGCAGTACACCGTCGAGCCATTCGCGTCCTTTATTGCACAGGGTAAGGGAAAAATCGGAAATGACCCCGTCACTGATTACCACCGATTCAATTCCCGTATCCGGAAGAGCAACGCCAAGCATTCCCGCCGTAGGCTGTTCTTTATCCGGCTTTTTTATTACGCTCATTTTTCCGTTCGTTTCAACAATAGCGTAAGCGACGTCTTCAAAACTGAATACATCCTTTTGCCTGAGTTCTTCCGTTAATTCTTCTGTGGACATACGCAGGCGCCGCATTTCTTTTTGATCAATTTTCCCGTCATTAATTACGATGATGGGCCTTCCGCATACCGCTTTGCGAAATTTTGAGCTTTTCAGCATTAAACAGGAGATCAATATTTCGCACATCACCAGAACAGCGATCGGAATTAGTCCGCTGACAAGCGGCTGGCCTGTATCCTGCATCGGAATGGAAGCAATATCTGAAATTAAAAGTGTTACAACCAATTCGCTTGTTTGCAGTTCGCTGATCTGGCGTTTGCCCATTAACCTTACCGCTACAATAATTACTATGTAGAGCAGCAAAGTTCGAATAAAGGAAATTATCATTTTCATCACCGCAGATAGTATGAACCGCCATAGGAACATTTATGTATAAAAAAGTCCGGGCAAAACAGAACATGCCCGGACAAAAGTTAACTTATTAAAATGGTTTGATTTTCTGTGCGAATTCAGCAAAATTTTGCTCGGCGCAGAACTCCCGCAGCCACAGCGACCGGCAGTTCGCCCGCAGAAGCGATTTTTTTTCTTCGGGAAGAAGCATAACGAATCTGATTTTCTCGGCAAGCTTCTCAGCCGTTACGTCTGCACTTAAAAGATATCCGGTTTCATCGTTTTGAATAATTTCACCCGTACCGCCGACATCGGTGGCAATTGCCGGTATTCCGAACGAGCAGGCCTCCATAATACTGACTGGCAGACCCTCGGAACTGCTTGTGTTTACAAAAAGATCCACAGGATTATTTTTGTAATATTCCATCAGCTCGGTATTTTTTACTTCACCTGCGAAACTGCACTTCATAAAGCCAAGTGCTTCATCAGCATATTTTTTCAGGTCTTCCAGGCCGTCACCGCCCCCAAAATGAGTCCATTGCGGCTGCAGCCCACTGTCTTTCAGCTTTGCAAGAGCCTGTGCCAGCAACTCCACCCGTTTTATCGGCGTAATATGGCAGCAGCTTACAATTTGAAATACGCCTTTTTTCTCCGCCTGCTGCAAACCGTAATCGCTTGTGCCGAGGTAAGCAGTCTGAATCTTATCGCTATAGCACGGGTATTGCTTTTTTAAATAATTGCTTCCGTTTTGAGAGCAGGGATACACCATATCAATATATTTTAAAATATAGCCGCGCATCGGTAAGTAGTTCGCGGAGTTCCGGTAGGGGTACAGATCATAACCGTGCGCCCTGCTTACGGCGCGTTTTACGTCCGCACCGCAGCTTTTTTTCAGCTTTACTGCGGCCAGTGCAATGTCATAGAACCAATAACTGTAAAAGGTAACGCCATGATATTGCTCAAGCTCGCAGCCAGCCAGAATTTTGTGTGCTTCTTCATACACCAGTTCTGATTTTGCAATAAAATAGGTGAGGTACATCCGTCTTTTCAGGGAATGCCCGATTTCTTCCCGTTCTTCCGCACCGCAGTAGCCTTTAAAATCTGTAAAAGGAAACAGCCCTGCGGCCATAACCGGAAGGCCTTTTTTGATTTTTGAAGCAGCAATGTGGAAAACAGTTGTATTTTCAGGTGTGTTTCTGGTTTGAATGGGCTTGTCCGCCGTACTTGTAGCAATAATAATTACTTTTTCAAAAGCTTTGGCGAGCATCGGGACTTCATTTTCTATAAATTCTTCTCCCTTATCATAGGGATAAATTTTTGTTAATAACACCAGACAATCCTTCATGATTTACCTCCGTGTTCATATTTACTAAAGAATAGCATACTGAATCGTGCATTTCAATATATTGTTCGACTCGGGTAATTTATTCTTGTATTCAATTACTGCCGATGATATAATCATTTATATATATCATTTTCTGTCTTTTTATGTGACGTATTCGCCGCGGAATACCCGGGCGGTGTGAGTCTGCCGGTTCAACCGGCGCCTTGCTCGAACATCACAAAAAATTATTGAAAAAATTATAAATGGCGGGGTTACTCTGGAATGGATGTTCAAATTTACCGCCAAAAATACGGGAGGCCTGATTTTGCCAAAGATAAGCGTAATTGTACCTGTATATAATGTAGAAAAGTATCTTGCGCAATGCGTGGAAAGTATTTTAGCGCAGACACTGAAAGATATTGAAATCCTTTTAATCAACGATGCTTCAACAGATCATTCGCTTGAACTTGCGCGTACATATGAAAAGGACCCGCGTGTAAAGGTTATGGACAAACCCCATGGCGGGCTGGGTGATACACGTAATTACGGAGTGGCCCGCGCAACAGGAAAATATTTGGTGTTTATTGATTCGGATGACTGGATTGACGAAGGAATGCTCCAAAATCTTTATGCCTGCGCGGAACAGTATTCTTCTGATATGATTCTATTTAATTATGTCAGAGAAAACCTGCTTGACGGGGAGCAGCGAGTTTGCAAGCTTCCGGTTAACTTTCCGGAATACGGGGAAGAAATTCAGGAAACCCTGCTTGCGCAGTTGATCGGCCCGGACCCGGGCAATACCGCGTGGCGTCAGGTGGAGATGCTCGGCTGCGCATGGCGGAGAATGTATCAGCGCGAGTGGTTTGTGGCAAATCAACTCTCGTATTACAATGAACAGGAAGTTATGCTGGAGGATCTTCCCACTGCCATTATGGCTCACTGCCTTGCCGAACGCATACTGGTGGTCGGTGGTGCGTATTATCATTACAGGTATAATCCGGAATCGCTCAGCATCCGGTACCGTCCCCGCAAGATGGAAATGATGACCGCCTGCTTCAATGTGGTTCGCAAATTTTTGGAAGATCATAAGCTTTATGATAAATATAGTGAACGCCACATGGCCTGGCTGCTGCGCAGTGCGGCTCATTCGTCGTTTGTCAACTGTTTCAGCCCCCTGCATAAAACAGGTTTTTTAAAGCGTTATCACGAGATGCGCGGCATCCTGCGCAATCCGTTTTTAAAGCAGGCCGCAAAATCTGATTATTTGAAAAATGGAACCAGGGCGGATCGCCTGATCCTGCGGTTGATTCGCACCGGAAGCACGCCGGTCGTTTATCTGTTTTATCAAATATATTCCCATATCCTTTTGAAAGACGCGAGGAAAAAATAATGCCGGATAAAAAAAGTATTCTGTTTATTAATTACAGCCTGCACAGCGGTGGAATTGAAAAAAGTCTGGTTACCCTGCTTTCACTTTTTGATTATCAGACTTATGATGTCGATTTACAGCTTTTTGCAAATGACGGTATGTTTCTCAGCCGGGTTCCGGCTCAGGTTAACCTGCTGCCGCCGCTTTTTCCTGCGGAATATAAACTAAATATTCGTCAGGCGTTTCCGACTCTGATGCGCGCGGGCCATCCGCTGATTGCGGTATGCCGGCTAATGGTCTCTTTTGCCGGACTGAAGGGTACAATGGGCGAACGCCTAGTCAAAATGTGGAATGTGGAGCGGCGTTTTATCCGGTCTTCAAAAAAAGAATATGACACAGTCATTGCCTTTATGGAGGGCCAGCCGATTTATTATGCCGTATCCAAGGTGAAAAGCAAAAATAAAATTGGCTTTATCCACGGTGATTATGCTGCCATGGGGCTTTGCAGGATCTTTGATTATGATTTTATCCGGCGGCTGAATGCGCTTTGCACGGTTTCGGAATCCTGTAAAACGGCGCTTGACAAAACGTTTCCTGAATTTAAGGATAAATTTCATGTTATCTATAATATTATCTCATCAACTTTTATGCGGGAAATGGCGAACGAACCGGCCGACTTTGGGGATGATTTTGCCGGTATGCGCGTTCTGACTATCGCGCGGCTTTCCCATCAGAAGGGGTTGGATCTTGCGCTGCCCGCAGTCGCCGCGCTGAAAAAGGAGGGGCTGAAATTCAAATGGTACATTATTGGAATTGGCCCGGAGGAACAAAACCTGAAAGCAATGATTCATGATCTGGATATCACGGATTGCGTTGGGTTTTTGAGGGAGAGGGCAAATCCGTATCCCTATCTGAAAACATGCGATATTTATCTTCAGCCATCCCGTTTTGAAGGAAAATCGATTGCCGTTGATGAGGCCATGGTTATGTGCCGCCCGATTTTGCTGACGGACTTCTCCACTGCGGCGGATCAGATTGCTTCCGGTGAAAACGGCCTGATTGTACCAATGACAGGCGAAGGGATTGCAGAGGGACTGCGGGATTTGCTGCTGAATGCGGAACGCCGAACTTATTTTTCCGCGGCGCTGGCCAAATGCGATTATACCAATGAGAATGAAATTAATAAGCTGTATGCTCTGATCTGTGGATCATAATAGAAGACAGAGATATTAAGTTAATGATTGTATGGGGATGTATCGGAATGAAGATGATATATCGCACCTTATTTGCTTTACATGCCTTTGTAGGAATCGGCGCCATGGCAGGGGGGTTCGCTGCAATTACAAATCCCCGGGCACCGCTCGGCGTGCCGGCTGAAGCTTTAAAAAATTCACCTTTTCATGATTATCTCATACCTGGAATTATTTTATTTACTGTGATTGGTCTTGGAAATGTGCTCAGCGCTTATGTGTTTCGTTTTAAATCCAAGTATCAGGGGTATATCAGCAGTGTTTTTGGCTGGGCTTTGGTCATCTGGATTATTGTCCAGTGCATTATGCTTGGCGCGGTAAATATTTTACATATTATTTTCTTTATTATTGGGCTGATTCAAGCCGCTCTTGCAATGATGCTTCTGTTTGAGCATCGTCTGTTTCCAACAAATCTTGCCATTAATTTTTTCAAACGAATAAAAAAAGAATAAAATCAGCGGGTTTGTAACAACCGGAATTTTATTTTTTGTAAGTTAAGGCTCTTACACTGGGCTTCAGCCAGTGTAAGAGCCTTAGAATTGAGGAAAACTTATCCTGCTTTTACTTTATATTTTGCCCTTGCTTTTTCTGCAATTTTTGCTTTTGTATCCCGTTCTTTTTTAATCCGTTCCTCCGCCCGCTCACGGCCTTCGGAATTTTCCCAAAGCTCCGCGGCAACGGGTGCCCAGTGTTCGGCAGCATCTACACATTTTTTGCTCAGCGCCTCCACATCCTCCGGGTGGGAGATATCGGTTGACTTCGCGCCGGATTCCTCAACCATTTGAGTAAGCCTGCCGGGATTGTCTAGCAACGGGCACGGCTGAAGCAGGTTATCGTTGAACGGCTGGTTTTTGCGGTACTGCATAAACAGAGGGGACTGATACGCTTCCAGAAGCGTCTTTTCCTTGATGTTGGAATCTGCGTAATGAATGAACGCGCACGGTTCAATATCACCGTTTGCATTGATATGCAGGTAGCAGCGCCCCCCGGCGATACAACCGGTGACATATTCGCCGTCATTCCAGAAGTCCATTGTGAACAGGGGCTTTGTTTCCCTGAATTTACGGATTTGTTCATACATGTATTTTCGCTGGTCTGCTGTAGCCATCAGTTCCGGCGCCGCGTCTGCGCCAACCGGCATATAAGTGAAAAACCATGCAAATTTGCAGCCTTTGGCGATCAGGTCGTTTATGTATTCCTCACTGCCGATGGTCCCGGCGTTTTTACTGGTGTAGCACAGGGAAGCGCCGAACGGGAGCTTTTTGCTCTTCAAGATATCCATTGCCCGGATGACTGCCTGATAAGTGCCTTCTCCGCGGCGAAAATCCGTTTCTTCTTCAAAGCCTTCAATACTGATTGCCGGAATAAAATTCTGAACCCGCAGCATTTCATCGGCAAATTTTTCATCAATTAAGGTACCGTTTGTAAATGCAAGAAATTCACAGTCATTATGTTTTTCACAGAGTTTTATAATATCGTTTTTACGTACGAGCGGTTCCCCTCCGGAATAAATATACATATATGTGCCGAGGGCTTTGCCCTGCTCAACAATGCTGTCGAGCATTTCGTAGCTCATATTCAGCCAATTGCCGTAATCTGCGGCCCAGCAGCCGGTGCAGTGCAGGTTGCACGCAGAGGTAGGATCCATCAGAATTGCCCATGGAATATTGCAGTTGTATTTTTCCTCGCTTTTATTTTTGCGCTGGCAGCCTACAATGGCGGAATTGATGAGGAAATTTTCAAATATTTTTTTTCTTACTCCGGCATCAATATCGGTATAAAGGCTCATAATTAATTTATACCAATTATTTTCCGGGTCCTTGAGCGCTTCTTCCACCAGATCGTATGCATTTTGATAATAATTTTCCCTGTCAAGTTTTCGCACCCAGTTCAGTACCTTTGGAACGTTTTCCTCCGGGTTGCTGTCCAAATACCCCAGCACCTTTTTCAGACCGAAAGCTTCCACCATTTCGTTCACTGTTCCCATTGCAAGGCTTCCTTTCATCTAAAGCGTAATCCCATACGCTATTTTTTATAATGTAACATAACTTTATCTTGCTGTAATCATACAAAACGGGGGCATAGTATGAAATTTATACAAAATCTGGAAAGTGTCATATAATATATAATTCTTCTCAACATTATTTATGCGATTGACTTTAACTATGCTTTATTGTATCATCAAAAGTGTTTTTAAAATTTGGAAACTGGAGGCCAGATCATGCAGCTAACGGATCTGCTACAAGAATTAAATTATACCTGTTCCGGCAGTACGGAAGTTGAAATAACGGATTTGATTTATGATTCCCGCATGGTGAAAAAGGGCTGTGCCTTTGTCTGCCTTTGCGGTTCGACGGTTGACAGCCATGACTTTGCCCGGCAGGCGGCGGATGCCGGCGCTGCGGCGATTATTGCACAGCATGAGGTGAATGTTCAGGGCGTGCCTGTGGTAATGGTGGAAAATACCCGCCACGCTCTTGCGGTGCTTTCTGCCGCGTATTTTGGCCATCCTGCCGAACAGATTCGCGTCGTTGGTATTACAGGGACAAAAGGGAAGACCACCACGTCCTACATGATTCAGTCCATTCTGGAATCGGCGGGGATCAAAACCGGCTTAATCGGCACGATTGGCACCGTTATTGGCAATCAGGTTATTCAAACCCAAAACACAACCCCGGAATCCTATGACGTACAGCGCTATCTGCGTATGATGGCCGATTCCGGCTGCAAAGCTGCCGTTATTGAAGCTTCTTCCATCGGGCTGAAAGACCACCGTGTTTCCGGCTTTACATTCGACATAGGGTTATTCACTAACTTTTCACCCGATCATATCGGTGGCAGTGAGCACAAAAGTTTGGAAGAATACATGCAGTGCAAAAATATGCTTTTTCGCCAATGCAGAACCGGGATCATTAATATCGATGACGAAAGCTGGCAGGGTATCACGGCGGGTCATACCTGTGCGCTTGAAACTTACGGTTTTCATTCCGACGCCCAGCTGCGCGCCTGCAATGAAAAGCTGATTTCCAGACCGGGTTACCTTGGCGTGCATTTTGACGTTACAGGTCAGCTGAATTTCGGAGCGGATGTTGATATTCCAGGCAAATTTAATGTTTACAACGCGCTTGCCGCTATCGCCGTTTGCAGGCATTTCCCCGTGACGGAACAAAATTATATAGACGGTCTGAATATTGTGAAGGTGAAGGGCAGGGTAGAGCCTGTTCCGGTTCCCGGAAATTATACTTTATTTATTGATTACGCGCATAACGCATTAAGTATGGAAAATATACTTGAAACCCTGCGTGAATATCAGCCCCACCGCCTTGTCTGCCTGTTCGGCGCGGGCGGAAACCGCGCACGTTCCCGCCGGTATGAAATGGGGGAGGTCAGCGGAAGGCTGGCAGATCTTTCCGTTATTACGGCGGACAATTCCCGCTTTGAAGATGTAATGGATATTATTGAGGATATTAAGGTGGGGATCGACAAGACCAACGGGAAGTACGTGGTCATACCCGACCGCAAAGAGGCAATTAAATATTGCATGGATAACGCGGAGGATGGCGATGTTATTGTGCTTGCAGGCAAGGGACATGAGGATTATCAGGAAATCAAGGGGATAAAGTATCATTTGGATGAACGCGAAGTAATTGCGGATATTATAAATCACCGGTTATAAACTCCGCGGCAGGTTCCGGGCAGTGTTTCGTTGCGAAGAAGGCGGGGGATTGGGTTCGGAACGAATTGAATAAAGGATTTAAGGTGATATCTATGAAAATGACGGTTGATGAGATCGTCGATGCATGCGGAGGAGAACTGCTCTGCGGCAGCCCAAACACGATGATTACGGCAGTCAGCACAGACAGCCGTAAAATTACCCCGGGGACGCTGTTTGTTCCGATTAAAGGGGAAAAAACCGATGCCCATGCTTTTATCAGTGCGACTTTTGCAGCCGGTGCTGTCGCTGTATTGACCCAGGAACACAGTGAAATGTCAGATTCACACGCTTGGATTAAGGTTTCGAGTACCGAACGGGCGCTTCAGCAAATTGCGGCCGTGTACCGTAAAAGATTCCGTATTCCATTGGTCGGGGTATCGGGCAGCGTGGGCAAAACCACAACCAAGGAAATGATTGCGCTTGCTCTTTCCGCCGGGCTTCATGTTATGAAAACCGAGGGGAACTTCAACAGCCAGATCGGTTTGCCGCTTACCATGTTCCGGCTGGATTCCGCGCATCAGGCCGCAGTGATTGAAATGGGTATGAGTGATTTCGGCGAAATGGGGCGTCTTGTGCAAATCGCCGCACCGGATTACGCTGTAATGACCAACATTGGAATTTCGCATATTCAGCAGTTGAAAACGCAGCAGAATATTCTGAATGAGAAACTCCACATTATCGACCGCTTTCATCAGAAGTCCATCCTGTTCCTGAACGGTGACGATGAACTGCTTGCCGGTTTGCGCGGGAAGCTCAATGTGAAAATGATCTATTTTGGCACACAGCCATGGTGCGATTTTCGTGCGGAAAAAATTATAGCTGATGCCGGCTCAACTCGATTTACGCTCTATGCGCCGGGCAGAACCAGGGAGGTAAGGCTGCCGGTTTTGGGCGTTCATAATGTAACGAACGCGCTTGCCGGTCTGGCTGTTGCACAGACCCTTGGGGTGCCGCTTGATCGGGCGATTGACAAACTTGCGGATTACCGGCCGCTTGCCATGCGTCAGCAGATTCATAGCGTGAATGAAATAACCATCATTGACGATTCTTACAATGCCAGTCCGGACTCGATGCAAAGCAGTGTGGATGTACTTTGCAGTTTTCATGGCGGGAAACGGATAGCTGTGCTCGCCGATATGCTGGAACTGGGTGAATTTTCTTCGAAAGCCCACTTTAACGTCGGTGTTTACGCCGCCCGGGCAGGGGTTGATTGCCTGATGACGGTGGGGGAACAGGCTGGGGCAATTGCAAAAGGTGCTCAATCGGTGAACCCTGATATGATATGCCATGTGTTTGAGAATAATGAGCAGGCAATTCATGAACTGAAATCAACGCTTACCGGCGGTGATGCCGTACTGATCAAAGGTTCTCGCGGGATGAAAACCGACCAGATTGTGAAGGCGCTTCTTTAATATTATAAAAAGGAACCCGTAAAGCAGATTAGGTGCTTTACGGGTTCCTGATTTATTTTCAGGTGGTCTGTTGGGCGCCGAATTTCATTTCGGCACTTATTTTATATTGTGGACAAGTGATAATAAATTAACAAAATTTAGATAACCAAATGTTATAATTTGTTAATTTTTTTATCAAAAGGGTTGCATAAAGTGTAATTCTATGATAAAATGTAACCAATTTGTAATCATTGTAATATATTGTAATGAATAGATGCTTTGCCGGGTTCCGGCTGGAGGCGCAGGATGAAAAAAAGACTGGCTTTTCTTTCAACATTGGCTGCCGTGGTTCTTACCTTTGCGGCAATCACCATTGGCACCGCCCCCACAGCCGACGCGGCAAGCAGCAAAACCGGCGTTGGCCTTTCTGAACATGCGCTCGCAGCCTATCAGCAGGGCTGGCACTATCGCGCGGGCTGTTACGGGCAGCTGGTGAACGGTGTTCGCTCAACCGATTGTTCCGGCCTGATTAAATCCTACCTTTGGTGGACGGGAGAAACGACGAATCCAAATCCGGGGCTTGTTTCCGTAGCCGGCAGTTCGGGCGGGATGCTTAGTTCGGCAAAATCCAGCGGGAAAATCAACTATTCAAATTCTTCTTCGTTGCCGCGAACTCATGGATTGATTCTTTATCAGCCCGGCCATGTGGGGGTTTATGTCGGCAATAATATGGCTGTGGACAACCGTACAACGGGTGTCAATATGAAGTATGAAAAGGTGTTCGGGCGCAGTTCTCCCAAATGGACCACGTGGCTTAAGCTTCCTCAAATTACATATCCGACCGCTGGTTTTGTAACCTTTAACGGTGATAAGTATTATTATGAAAATGGACAATATGTTATAAATACAACAAAAACGATCGAGGGCACATCCTATACCTTTGGCTCGGCTGGAACCATAACTTCCTCTTCCGCAGCGGGCAGCACGGCTGTTCGGGTAACGGCAGCTGCAGGCGCGTAATCACAATCTTGTTCCGGAAAAAAATTTTTGTCCCACGCGAAGGTTCGCTGAAATTAATATCAAAATAGTTACCCCCCGGCGAAGCCGGGGGTTCTTCATATGCGGGCAAAGCCCTAAAATACTGGCGGCACCTTAAGGCGCTGGTACGGTCTGCCACTTGCAGAGTTTCTTACTTGCTACCCGTAAACGGGTCGACGTACTCTTTGAGCGTCATCTGGTCTTCAATCTGATCTTCCGCTAATTGATTTTTGATGTATTCAGCAATTGCTTTATCGTTCTTCCCTGCCGTATCTACAAAATATCCTCTGCACCAAAATGTCCTGTTCCCATATTTGTACTTCAAATTCGCATGGCGTTCAAATATCAGCAAGGTACTTTTTCCTTTGAGAAACCCAATAAATCCCGAAACACTCATCTTCGGTGGTATCTTCACCAGCATATGAACATGATCGGGGCACACCTCTGCTTCTACGATTTCAACCTGTTTCCAATTGCATAATTCTCTCAATATTTTCCCTATTTCAACTCGTATATTTCCGTATGCTACTTTTCTACGGTACTTTGGTGCAAATACAATGTGATATTTGCAATTCCATGTTGTATGGGCTAAACTGTTATTGTCATTAGAATTCATCTCTAATGTCCTCCTTTTGATATATCTTCCTGCAGTTGGCAGACCGCAGTTTTATTATATCAAAAGGAGTTTTTCTATTATATGGAACGCTAAAGCTTTTTCTGAACTCCCCGGCACAGCCGGGGGTTTTCGTAATACAATGAGATCCTCCGCAGCGTGGGCTGTGGAGGATTTTTTGTCTGTTTTGCAAAACTTTTTGTGAGAATCGGAGCATTTTAGAGTAAAACGAAGGAAATATGATGTCTTGTTATGATAAATTAAAATAATATGAGAAATTTGTTGAATTATTCAAAAAAATATTGACAAACCATTCTTTTCCAATTATATTTGATATGTTGCGTTTGCATCTAACTATTCGGCAGTGCTTCATTGCCGCAGTCATTACTGATTGCGAAAAATCCTTTGCGGAGGGCAATGGCGACGGCACAGCCGGGATTGCGTTTAACCGCTTTGGCTTAACGTGACTACTTTTACCGCAAAGGGGATGCACAGATTGATAGAAAGATCAATTATTACATTGCAGAACATCGCAGTATCGTTCGACGGAGAAGCAGTGCTGAAGGATTTTAACCTCAGCATACGGGATGGCGAATTTGTCACCCTGCTCGGCCCTTCCGGCTGTGGTAAAACCACAACCCTGAGGATTATCGGGGGCTTTGTCAAGCCGGATACGGGCGATGTCTTTTTCAATGGCAAAAAAATCAACGACCTTCCGCCGCATAAAAGGGAGGTCAACACTATTTTTCAAAAGTACGCGCTGTTTCCGCACCTGAATGTATACGACAATGTTGCATTTGGAATGCGTGTTCACGGTAAAAGAGAGAATCAGGTGAAGCTGGCTGTGAAAGAAATGCTCAACCTGGTGAACCTGAATGGCTTTGCCCATAGAAACGTCAATTTGCTTTCCGGCGGCCAGCAGCAGCGTGTCGCAATTGCGAGGGCGCTTGCCAATGAACCAAAAGTTTTACTTCTGGATGAGCCTCTGGGCGCGCTCGACTTAAAGCTGCGCAAGGACATGCAGGTTGAACTGAAAAAAATACAGCAGCAGACCGGTATCACTTTTTTGTTTGTCACACATGATCAGGAGGAGGCTCTCTCCATGTCCGACACGGTTGTTGTCATGGATAAGGGAGAAATCCAGCAGATCGGTTCCCCGCAGGACATTTACAATGAACCTAAAAATGCTTTTGTGGCTGATTTTATCGGTGAGAGCAATATTCTTGACGGAGTAATGCATGAGGATTATATCGCCGAGTTCGCCGGGCATAAATTCCAGTGTGTGGACCAGGGCTTCCGGCCGGACGAGCCGGTTGACGTTGTAATCCGTCCGGAAGATATCGATGTGGTGGAGGCGGATGCGAGCCATTTGTCCGGCACGGTTACAAGCGTGAATTTTAAAGGTGTGCATTATGAGATTATTGTGGATGTGCGCGGCTTTAAATGGATGATACAGTCCACGGATTTTCAGGAGGTCGGCAAAAATATCGGCCTTGTACTTCAGCCGGATGATATCCATATCATGCACAAGTCGGAGTATTCCGGCATGTTCGGTGATTACAGCACCTTCAGTGATGAGATGGAGGAAGACGGCCAGCCTGAAGACGGGGAGGTTGGGAATTAAGCATGAAATCAAAATCTGCGGCGGCTCCGTATGCCGTCTGGATGTCAGTTTTTATTATTGTGCCGATGATCCTGGTTGTGATTTTTGCGTTTACCGATAAAAGCGGAACTTTTACGCTAAAAAACATTGTGGAAGTCGGTCAGTATTCCAATGTATTCCTGCGTTCCATTTGGCTGGGCGCACTTGCAACCTTGATTTCTCTGGTTTTAGGCTATCCGCTTGCCTATATTATTTCCCACATCAGCGCGCGCAGACAAAGCGTTATGGTCATGCTTGTCATGCTGCCCATGTGGATGAATTTTTTACTGCGAACCTACGCGTGGATGACTCTGCTCGAAGACAACGGCATTATTAACAGTTTTCTGGCCTCTTTGGGCATGGCGAAGCTTCAGCTCATTAATACGCAGGGCGCGGTGGTGCTCGGCATGGTCTACAACTACATACCGTATATGATTCTTCCGCTTTATTCCGTGCTGACCAAAATTGACGGAAGTGTAATTGAAGCGGCGCAGGATTTAGGTGCGAACCAGACGCGGGTATTTACAAAGGTTATTCTTCCCATGAGTATGCCTGGTGTGATTTCGGGCATCACTATGGTCTTTGTTCCCGCCGTCAGCACTTTCATTATTTCCAAAATGCTGGGCGGCGGCGCAAACCTTTTAATCGGCGACTTAATCGACATGCAGTTTTTGGGCAGCGCCTACAACCCAAATCTTGGTTCGGCAATTTCCCTTGTCCTTATGGTGTTGATTTTGATCTGCATGGGCATTATGAACCAGTTTGACGACGGAGAAACCAGCGGGGGAGGGATCATGATATGAAAACGATCTCAAAAATTTATACCGCTTTGATTTTTCTGTTCCTTTACGCTCCGATTTTTGTGCTGATTATTTTTTCTTTTAATAACTCCACTACCATGAGCCGCTCCGTCTGGGCAGGCTTTTCCATGAAATGGTACACCCAGCTGTTTCAGGACAGAATGATTTTGGAAGCGTTGCGCAACACCCTTGTTATTGCCCTGATTGCGGCAGTTGTTTCCACGGTGCTCGGTACCGCGGCGGCGATTGGAATCAACGGGATGAACCGTTGGATGAAGCGCGCGGTGATGAATGTGACGAATCTGCCCATGGTTAATCCGGAAATTGTAACCGGCGTTTCCCTGATGCTGCTTTTCGTGTTCGCGGCAAGAGGAATGGGCAACATTTCGCTCGGAATGCTTTCCCTGATTTTGGCGCATATTACATTTTGCCTGCCGTATGTGATTCTTTCCGTGCTGCCCAAGCTGCGGCAAATGGACTCGAATTTATATGAAGCGGCGCAGGATCTAGGCTGCAACCCGATTCTTGCGTTTTTTAAGGTTGTTCTGCCTGAAATTTTTCCCGGTGTTGTAACAGGGATGATTATGGCTTTCACTCTTTCCATTGATGATTTTGTCATCAGCTACTTTACCAGCGGAACAACGCAGACACTTCCCATTTTCATTTATTCCATGACGAGGAAGCGGATCAGTCCGGAAATCAATGCGCTTTCCACGCTGCTGTTCGGCACGATCATTGTGTTGCTTCTCATCGTGAATTTCCGCCGGTCAAAAGATCAGAAGGCGGAAGAAAATCGTTCGGAGGAGGTATAAGCTGTTGAAGAAAAGGATAGCGGCTATAATCGCCGCCATGCTGCTTACTGTCGGTGCGTTTCCTCCGGCTGCTTCGGCGGAATCCCTCGAACAAAAGCCGGATGCTCCGAAAACAGGTGTTACCATCAATGTTTACAATTGGGGCGAATACATCTCAAACGGTGTGGATGGTACGATTGATGTGAATAAAGAGTTTACCCGGCAAACCGGAATTGACGTAAACTATACTACCTTTGACAGCAACGAATCGCTGTATTCCAAGCTGGCAAGCGGGGGCGCCAATTATGATATCATTGTTCCGTCTGACTACATGGTGTCAAAACTGAAGGAAGAAGGTCTGATTGAAAAACTGGATTTTAAAAATATTCCGAATTTTCAGTATATTGATCAGCAGTTCCGTAATCCTCAGTATGACAGTGCCAATGAATATTCTGTTCCGTACACATGGGGCGTCGTCGGCATTTTTTATAATAAAAACTATGTAAAGGAACCGGTTGACAACTGGGAAATTCTATGGGATAAAAAATATTCCGGAAAAATTTTAATGTTTGACAATCCACGCGATGCTTTTGGTATTGCGCAAAAAATTCTGGGGTATTCCTTTAACAGCACCAGTGCGGCAGAATGGGAAACCGCGGCCAAACTGCTGAAGGAACAGAAGCCGCTCGTCCAGGCTTATGTAATGGATCAGATTTTTGATAAAATGGCCAGCGGTGACGCATGGCTGGCTCCTTATTACGCAGGTGACGCCGCCACCCTGGTTGAGGACAATCCTAACATTGGCTTTGCTATTCCAACAAAAGAAGGCACCAACTTTTTTGTGGATGCCATCTGTATCCCTACAGGCGCCCGGCATAAGAAGGAAGCGGAGGCATATATCAACTTTCTCTGCGACCCGGAAATCGCTGCGGCGAATGTGGACTACATCGGTTATTCCACACCGGAAACGGCGGCTAAAAAGCTTTTGCCGGAAGAAACCGTCAATAACCCGATTTATTATCCGGATGAAAGTATTTTAAAAAAATCGGAAACCTTTATCAATCTTCCGGAAGACACCAATATGCTGATTGATACCCTTTGGGCGGAAGTGAAAATGGGCGGTCCGGGTCAAACAGCAACACTGATTGCGATTCTTGCAGGATTTCTGCTGGTTTATATCGGTATTGTTGTTTATAAAAAAAGAAAAGCAAAACGAGAATTGCAGTAAAAAAAGAGAAACCTGTTTTTTATTCGATTTTGCCTTAACAGTATAGCTAAAGGGAA
>JAEWBE010000096.1 GCA_023391275.1 Bacillota bacterium
TGCACGACCTTATACAAACCACGACCGGGGTGGATACCCATATCTTCCGTTTTGCCGGCGGAAGCGTAAATGACTACAATAAAAATACGGCCAGGGCGATTATCACCGAAATGAACCGGCGCGGCTATACTTACTTCGACTGGAATGTAAGTGCCGGTGATGCCGAACACGGTTCCACCGCTTCTTCCATCTACAGCGGCGTAATCAACGGCGTGCACGCGCATCCGCAGTCCGTTATTCTGTGCCATGATACCAATGCAAAGGGAAACACGCTTTCTGAAGTGCCAAAGATCATAGAGACCCTGCTGAAAGAAGGATACTCTTTTAAAACACTGGACTCCTCGGTTGATAATCGGCCGTACATATTCAGGGTGCCAAAAAAATAAAGGACAGAAAAAGAAGCCCGCGTCAGCGGGCTTCTTTTTTCGCTCGATATTCCGCCAGCAGCAGATCGACCATTCTGCCGTAGCTTTTAATGCCGTCTTCCTGATGGTTTGCTTGTAGGTAGCTGTTGTTTACCGAATTGGAAACTTCGGCAACCGGCCCTTCGAACTGCTTCCAGTATGCGGAGTTGGCGTCCAGATCCCGCCTGACCCCATCGCTCAATTTTGAAAAAACTTGACTGGCCGCATTGTTGTCGGTATCAAACAGCGCATTGGAGGCATAAATAAAGGCGAACAGTTTCCCTGAATATTTAAAATCAGCGCTGCTGCTTTTTTCACAGACAAGGTAGCCGATAAAATTTGCTTCGTCCTCCCGCATGTATCCGCGCAAGTGGGAAAGTTCATGGCACATGGTAACCGGAATGGAATAGGAAGGAACATCCGTATTTACGTTTGCTTCGAAAGTAAATGGGAAGATTATTCCCGTGATATTGCCGTACGACATCAGGCGGGAACCGAAAACAGCTTTCGGCGCGCCGTAACCGGCCCGCAAAAGCGGATAATCCGCACCGATTTTGTCGTAAGACGCCCGGGCTTCCTTTGCTGTATCGTTTAAGGTGGGCTCGCTCAGCTTCATGACCGAATGTTCATCGGTTTTTACGTTTTTGCGCAGTGTGTTCACGTCTTGCGCCAATTCATTGCAAAGCGCGGTCAGTTCCGTTTTGGAAGACGGCTTTACCGTCAGGCCCGAGGTTTGGGCAAAAGAATATCTGTTGTAGTTTATTCCGCAGGTGATAACAAATGCAAAATACAGGACACTTGTAAAACAAATCAGGTTGAGCAGGAATTTTACGGCGCTTTCCGCCCGGCTTCCTTTTTGTTTCACTATTTTAGTCAGGAAGCGGATCAGATAAATCAGCAGGCCGGCAATCAGCAGAAGGATTGAAACCTCCGCCAGGGAAAACGGAAAAATGGAAGTCACGGCATTTATTCCAAGCGACAGTCCCGGGTAAAGGGTTGTTGCGTACCACTCGGCAAAAGCGGGATTGCCGGCGGACGCAAGACTTAAAATCAGCGCAACGGGGGCAAGCGTTACAAGCCAAAGCCGCCTTTGACTGAATAATTCTTTCAAAAAACACACCTCCGAAACCAAGAAAAGAATTCTGCTTTATTGTAGTCTAATGTCTGCCCCTCGTCAATCATCAAATTGTACTACGGAAATCTGCTGTGCAATAGTCCGTTTCAGTACTTTTCTTATGGAATCCAGTTGCTTGAATTGAATAAAAATGATATGATATATAGTACATAATTTTTTAAAGGAGGTGGCCGTGTGAAATTCTATCTTCAGCAGAGTACCAATCCCGATACTCTTTTTGCAGTGTCGGATTTTCTCGGCCAGCCTGTTTACCGGGTGACCGGTGATTCGCTGTCGATAGGGAGCAAAACCTATCTGATCGATCAGAACAAAAAAGAGGCGGCCCGCATTTTTAGCGTCGGCCTCACTACAATATCGAAGTATGCCATTTTTATCGGAGATAAGGAGCGCGCGCGCGTCATTCAGAATTTATCCGCCGCGCGTCAGCCAATTAAAATCAAAGGGGTAAGCTGGCGCTTTCGCGGTGACCTTGCCACGCGCTCTTATGATATTGTAGACGTTGATTCCACCGTTATTATGACGCATGGCCGCTGCTGGAATGCCTCCGGCGACTGTTACGCGGTGGATGTTACGCGTGAATCCGATGTGCTGGTGTGCCTTTGCCTGTCTGTAATTCTTGACAGTACCGTCATTGGCAGCATTGCTGCGGCTCTGCCTGTCGGCTAGAAAGTAATTGACAAATAATCCCCCCAATGTCATAATAAGCAAGTTGTACAATTGAGGGAAACCCGCATTTTATCGGGAATTTGATATCGATTTGGGATAAATTTCAGGAGGATACAATATGAGCAGGGAACTTGCAAAAACCTATGACCCCAAGGAAGTGGAAGACAGAATTTATGATTTTTGGCTTTCCGGGGGCTACTTTCACGCGGAGCCTGATCCGGAGAAAAAGCCGTACACCATTGTAATTCCGCCGCCGAATATTACCGGCCAGCTCCACATGGGACATGCCCTTGATGAAACTTTGCAGGATATTCTGATTCGCTGGAGAAGGATGCAGGGGTATTCGGCGCTTTGGCTGCCGGGCACCGACCATGCCTCCATTGCCACCGAGGCGAAAATCGTGGAGGCGATGCGCAAAGAAGGCATTTCCAAGGACGATATCGGCCGTGATGCGTTTTTGGAGCGCGCGTGGGAATGGAAAGAAAAGTTCGGCGGCCGTATTATTGAACAGCTGAAAAAATTGGGTTCCTCCTGTGACTGGGAACGCGAGCGTTTTACGCTGGACGAAGGCTGTTCCAAGGCGGTGCGCGAGGTTTTTGTCCGGTTGTATGAAAAAGGCCTGATCTACCGCGGGGAACGCATCATCAACTGGTGCCCGCACTGCCGCACTTCCATCTCCGACGCGGAAGTTGAATTCAGCGAACACGACGGCTTTTTCTGGCACCTGCGTTATCCGTTCAAGGATGGCAGCGGATATATTAACCTTGCTACCACAAGGCCGGAAACTATGCTCGGCGATACCGCCGTTGCGGTACATCCGGAGGATGAGCGCTATCAGAGCGTGATTGGCAAGACGCTGATTCTGCCCCTTGTCAACCGTGAGATACCGATTATTGCAGATACTTATGTGGAACGTGATTTCGGAACCGGCGTGGTAAAAATTACTCCTGCCCATGATCCGAATGATTTTGAAGTTGGGCTTCGCCACAATCTTCCTATTATTAATGTAATGGATGATGGTGGGAATATTAATGAAAACGGCGGAAAATATGCCGGCATGCCCGCACTCGAAGCACGCAGGCTGATTGTCGAGGAATTAAAAGAGCAGGGCTTCCTTGTAAAAATCGAGCCAATCAAGCATAACGTCGGTTCCTGCTACCGCTGCGGCACCGTTGTGGAGCCGAGAATTTCCAAACAGTGGTTTGTAAAGATGAAGCCTTTGGCCGAGCCTGCCATTGAACAGGTCAAACAGGGCGAAGTTAAATTTGTTCCGGAACGTTTTGAAAAAATTTATTATCATTGGATGGAAAACATAAAGGACTGGTGCATTTCGCGTCAGCTTTGGTGGGGTCACCGCATTCCTGCGTGGTATTGCCCGGACTGCGGCGAGATGATCGTTTCCCGTGAAGAACCCCACGCCTGCCCGAAGTGCGGTTCCAAAAGCCTGAAGCAGGATGAGGACACGCTCGACACCTGGTTCTCCTCTGCGCTGTGGCCGTTTTCGACCCTTGGCTGGCCGGACAGCACGGCCGATTTAAAATATTTCTACCCGACCAACACGCTGGTTACCGGCTATGATATTATTTTCTTCTGGGTTGCCCGTATGATTTTCTCCGCAATTGAGCAAACCGGTGATGTACCGTTCAACACCGTGCTGATTCACGGTCTGGTGCGTGACGCGCAGGGCCGGAAAATGAGCAAGTCGCTTGGCAACGGCATTGATCCGCTTGAAATTATCGATAAGTATGGTGCGGATGCGCTTCGGTTTACGCTCGCAACGGGCAACAGCCCCGGAAACGATATGCGCTTTTCCGATGAGAAGGTGGAGTCGAGCCGTAACTTTGCCAATAAAATCTGGAATGCGTCCCGCTTTATCCTTATGAATATTGACGGGCATGATGTGAAAAACGGCTTGCCCGCCGACCTTGCGCTCGAGGATAAATGGATTGTAAATTCTTTTAATCAGGTTGCGAAGGATATTACGGAAAATCTGGAACACTTCGAACTCGGCATTGCCGTGCAAAAGCTTTACGACTTTTTGTGGGACGAGTTCTGCGACTGGTATATTGAAATTGCGAAAATCCGCCTGAATTCGGATGAGCAGGCAACAGCGCAGAACGCGCGGCAGGTGCTTGTATGGGTCATGACCGGAACACTCAAACTGCTGCATCCGTTCATGCCCTACATCACGGAGGAAATCTGGCAGACGCTTCCCCACGAGGGGGAAGCCATCGTGGTTTCAAAGTGGCCGGAATACGAGGAGGCCCACAGTTTCCCGCAGGCCGCCGATGAAATGCGGCGCATTATGGATGCGGTTCGCGCTGTCCGTAACCGCCGTTCGGAAATGAATGTGCCGCCGTCGCGCAAAACGCATCTTTATATCGCTACCGCCGCGGAAGAAACTTTCCGGGACGGCGCGGCAATCATCGCCAAACTGGCTTATGCCAGCGGGGTGGAAATCGGCAAAGAATTTGAAATTGAAGGTTCGGTCATCATTGTTACCCCGGATGCACGCGTCTATATTCCGATGGATGAGCTGGTTGACAAGAAGGCGGAACTGGAACGTTTGGCGAAAGAACTGGAATCTGCACAAAAGCAATTTGATAATACGCAGGCGAAGCTGAACAACGAAAAGTTCATATCCAAAGCGCCCGCCAACGTGATTGACGGTGTAAAGCAGAACGCCGCAAAGCTAAGTGAGCACATTGCGCTGATTCAGTCAAGTATGGAAGCTTTAAAATAATGGATGGAGGGACGGACGCTGTGTTCGTCCTTCCTAAATTTAAGGAGATGTTTCATCGGTATGACCTATGAAGAAGCAATTAATAAGATAGCATCATTGCTGCGGTTTGGAATGAAACCCGGTCTGGAACGGATTGAAAAGCTGCTGGAACTTCTGGGCAGCCCGCAGGACCAATTAAAATTTATCCATGTTGCCGGTACCAACGGCAAAGGCTCGACCTGTGCGCTGATTGCTTCGGTGCTCAAAAAATCCGGGTATAAAACCGGACTGTTCACCTCCCCTTATGTGACTGAGTTTTGCGAACGGATGCAGATCAACGGAGAAATGATTCCGCACGAAGATTTGGCCGCGCTTGTCGAAAAGACATTCCCATTCGTGGAGCAAATGGCTCAAAACGGCGAAATCATCACGGAGTTTGAATTTATCACGGCTCTGGCCATGCAGTGGTTTGCTCAGAGCGGCTGTGAACTTGTTGTGCTCGAAGTCGGTCTGGGCGGCCGCCTTGACGCAACCAACGTAATCAAAACGCCGCTTGTGTCCGTCATTACTTCTATTTCTCTGGATCATACCGCTGTTTTGGGCAACACCGTGGAGCAGATTGCTTATGAGAAATGCGGCATTATTAAGGAAAACGGAATTACCGTCTGTTACCCCGACCAGCCTGAAAAAGCGCTTGAGGTGATTCGCGGTACTGCCGCCAAGCGCGGCAATCGCTTTATTTTGGCACGCAGGAACAGTGTGACGCAGCTTTCCGCAAATCTTACCGGCACCGGGCTGGAGTATCGCGGCTTGCTCGTAAATCTTCCGTTTATCGGTGAGCATCAGGTGAAAAATGCGGTTACAGCCCTTGCCGTTCTCGAAGTGCTGCGCAACGAAGGGTATCACATAGCCGACCACAGTATAGAGGCAGGTTTCAGTTCGGCAAGCTTTCCTGCCCGTTTGGAAGTACTGTCGTTTGCTCCGCTTGTAATTTTGGACGGAGCCCATAATCCGGACGGTACGGCCGCACTGGCCGCGGCAGTCAGAAAATATCTCGGCGGAAGAAAAGTGACTGCCATTATGGGCATGCTTGCCGATAAAGATGTGTCAGCGGCCGTACAAAATCTTTCCGGCCTGTTTTCTCATGTCCTGACGCTTACACCCCAGAATCCTCGCGCAATGAACGCGGAGGAACTGGCTGCACACTGGAAGAGTACCGGTACGCAGGCGGATGCTATGGGCAGTGTGGAGGAAGCGCTTAAAAAGGCGCTGGGTCTGTCCGGCAGCGAAGGCGCGGTCGTCATATGCGGTTCCCTCTATCTGGCGGGCGAGGTACGGCCCCGTGCATTGGAAATGCTGAAAACAAAATAATAACTGCCTGTCCGCAAATTTCGAGCAATATTTTACATGAAATCCCTTATCTTTATAGATAAGGGATTTTTCTGTCTGTCAGCTTCAATGTAAGAAGATACATAGCGAAATATTTGTTTTATTTAATACGGTTTTTATCAAGGAATTTTTAAATCTAAAAAATTCACTCTGAAAAATTTATATCTCGCCGTGTATAACGTACAAAGATTCTGCCAATACTATAGAATTACATAAAACTAGGGAGGAATCGAAATGGGTGTCAGACTTATTTTGAAGGAGGGCGAACTGACTGCGGTGCTGAGCGGTGAAATCGACCATCATTCCGCCCGCGAAATTCGCGGCGCGATTGATGAAGCTGCTGCAAAGGTGAAGCCGAAGCTGCTAACGCTCGACTTTTCCGCGGTGCAGTTCATGGACAGCTCCGGTGTGGGACTGATTATGGGGCGCTGTAAGCTGATGCAGCTTTGGGGCGGTCGCGTGAAAATTACAAATCTGCCGCCGAAGATAGAGAAAATTGTTTCGCTCGCAGGGTTAAATCAGCTTTGCATGATTGTAAAGGAAGTGAAAGTTCATGAAGCCAATGAATGAAATGTCTGTTTCTTTTTTGAGCTGTTCCGCCAACGAAGCATTCGGCCGGGCGGCGGTTGCGGCATTTATCGCGCAGCTTGATCCGACGATTGACGAGCTCAGCGATATCAAAACCGCGGTATCGGAGGCGGTCACCAACTGCATTGTCCATGCCTACCGAAATACCATCGGTGTTGTTTACATAACCTGCAAATTTTATGACAACGGGAAGATCATTATTAAAATACGCGATAAGGGCTGCGGAATTGAAGATATCGAGCAGGCCATGCAGCCGCTGTTCACAACGGCGGGCGGGGAACGTGCGGGACTCGGTTTTGCAGTCATGGAAAGCTTTATGGATCGGCTGCGGGTGACTTCCAAACCGGGGCGCGGCACCTGTGTTACGATGCATAAAACAATTGAGCGCCGTCCGGTAACATTAGCTAAAGGAAAAACGGCTGAATAAACATGGACAGAAATCAGACGATCAGTGAGAATATTGGGCTTGTCCACGCCTGTGCCAGGCGTTTCAAAGGCCGGGGAATGGAGTATGACGACCTGTTTCAGGCAGGCTGCCTCGGTCTGGTTAAAGCGGTTGACCACTTTGACCATGAACGTGGGGTACAGTTTTCCACTTATGCCGTGCCGGTGATTTTAGGTGAAATCAGGCGGCTTTTCCGCGACGGCGGCGCGATTAAAGTGGGGCGCGGGCTAAAGGAACTTTCCATGCGCGCTTCACGCGAGGCATCTGCTTTTGCTGAGCGGGAAGGAAGGATGCCCACTGTCGGCGAGCTGGCCGAATTGCTTCAGGTGGAGCCGGAAGAAGCCGCACAGGCACTTGGGGCTTCACAGCTTCCGCTTTCCCTGACCGCTTCTCAGGAGGACGGCGGCGGGCAGATCGATGTGAGCGTGGACCCCGCGGATGATAAAATCGCGGAAATGCTTTCTTTAAAGCAGGTGGTCACCGAACTGGAACCGAAGGACCGGAGCATCATTGTTTTTCGCTATTTTAAAAGCCGTACGCAAACCCAGACTGCCGAGGCACTCGGCATGACCCAGGTACAGGTTTCCCGGCGTGAAAAGGTGATTCTGAATCAGTTGCGTGCAAAATTATCATAGGCTTTTATGGACTTATCCGGAAAGAACTTGTCCTGCGATAATTTACAGCAGGGCAGTACGGGGAGGAATGATCTTTCTATTCCAATTGTCTGAGGTATTCTTGTAGAGGATACCTGACATCGGCGTGAATTCGGGATAAGCCCCGGGCCTATTGTTATATAGAAGAATCTCTCCGCCGGTGCAGACGGAGAGATTCTTTGCTTACTAAATTAAAATATCAGTTATCCGTTAAATCCTTCAAATCATAAGGCGTCTGCTGATATACATAATAATTCAGCCAGTTGCTGAACAGCAGACTTGCGTGGCTGCGCCACACAAAGGGAGGTTCCAACGTCACATCATCGTTTGGAAAATAATTCTGCGGAATAAACGGATGAAGTCCTTTTTTTACATCTCTGAAATATTCTTTAGATAAAGTATCACGGTTATACTCCAAATGCCCGGTAACAAAGAATTGCCTGCCGTTTTTGTTTGCAACAAGGTGCACACCGGCGGCGTTGGAGGCGGAGAGAATTACCAATTCACTGTGCTTTTCAATCTCTTCACGCCGAACTTCCGTATAACGGGAATGCGGCGAGTAGAAATTATCGTCAAAACCTCTGACCAGCGGATGGCGCTTGTCAAGCACATGGTGGAGAAAAATTCCGGAAAGCTTATGCTCCAGCGGATATTTTGGTACGCCGAAGTGATAATAAAGCCCCGCCTGTGCGCCCCAGCAGATGTGCAGGGTGGAGTATACATTTTTACGGCTCCAGGCCATAATATCGCAGAGCTCATTCCAATAGTCCACTTCTTCAAAGGGAAGCTTCTCGACCGGTGCGCCGGTAATAATCATTCCGTCAAATTTTTCACTTTTTAATTCATCAAATGTTTTATAGAATGTATTCAGGTGGGATGATGAGGTATTCTTTGAAATATGTGTTGCCATCTGCATCAGTTCCACATCAACTTGAAGCGGTGTGTTGCTTAAAAGCCGCAAAAGCTGTGTTTCGGTTTCGATTTTTGTGGGCATCAGATTCAGTATTACTATTTTCAGCGGGCGAATATCCTGTGTCATAGCGCGCTGTTGCGTCATAACAAATATATTTTCGGATTCCAGCACTTCAATTGCAGGAAGACTTTCTTGAATTCTAATCGGCATAATAACTTCCTCCCAGGTCGAGAATAATACATTTATTATAGCAAACATCTATAAAGACTGCAATATACGGTTTTTTTAACAAAAATACAGGAAAAGCGTTGACAATAGGTTTGTGAAGTGTTATTATAGCTAAGCCGTCGAAAAACGGGGAGAAAAATGCTTGACAGTATGGCAGCAATATGCTAACATATAAAGCATTCTTGTCTTAAGTGCAGAGCGAAAAATTTCTTGACAAATCGGAAACGATATGATAAGATGATAAACGCTTCGCAATTTGCAAGAGAAAAAACACTTGACAGGTTAAACGAAACGTGGTACTATTCCAAGTGTTCTCCTGTAAAAAATGACGGAGACAGGACCTTGAAAATTAAACAACGAAAAGAATTAAGGAACCCGTAATTTATTTGAGAGTTTAAATGTACTTTCGGACAAGAGTTGGTTGGCACTCTAA
>JAEWBE010000130.1 GCA_023391275.1 Bacillota bacterium
AGTTTCCTGATAGCCCTTTTGCAGGCAAATTCACGAAATCTTTTGATACGATTCTTAATGATCCGGAAGTAAAGATTGTTGTTGAGGTGATGGGGGGGCTGAATCCTTCCTTCGAATTTGTAAAACGATGCCTTGAGGCCGGAAAGAGCGTGGTGACTTCAAATAAAGAGCTTGTCGCCGCTAAAGGCGCGGAGCTTTTGAAAATTGCACAGCGGAACAATCTGAATTTCTTGTTTGAAGCAAGCGTAGGCGGCGGAATCCCGATTATCCGGCCAATCAGCCAGTGTCTTGCCGCAAATGATGTGGTCGAAATTGCCGGAATTTTAAACGGAACAACTAATTTCATTCTGACAAAAATGATTCGGGAGCAAATGACTTTTGAGGATACGCTTGCACTGGCGCAGAAACTCGGCTACGCCGAACGCAATCCCGCTGCGGATGTGGAAGGCGCCGATGCTTGCCGGAAAATCTGCATTCTGGCTTCTCTTGCTTATGGCAGGCATGTTTATCCGGAACAGGTGCATACCGAAGGAATTACCGGAATCAGTCTGGCGGATGTGGAATACGCGGCTTCTTGGGGCGGCGTGGTTAAATTGATCGGTCAGGTTAAAATGATGCCAAACGGAAAGCTGCAAATCATTGTCTGTCCAATGTTTATTCCGCGCGAAAGTCAGCTGGCGAACGTGGATGATGTGTTTAACGGCATCATGGTGCGCGGCGACTCCACCGGTGATGTTGTATTCTACGGTAAGGGAGCCGGAAAACTCCCGACCGCAAGCGCTGTGGTAGCCGATGTGATTGATTGCGTAAAGCATTTTAAAGCGCGAAAATACCTCTTTTGGGAGGATGGTTCAAAGGATTACGTCGAGGATTATCTTCTTAACGATGTGGCTATGTTTGTCCGTGCGCAGGCAGATGAGGAAGAGTCGGCCTTTAAAAATGTGCAGAAAATTTTCGGCGGAGTTACCCGTCTTTCCCGTAAAAATGGCAAAAGCGGGGAAGTTGCTTTTGTTACCGGTACCATGCAGGAAAAAGAGCTGGTGGCAAAGCTGTCTCAGCTTGAAACGCTTGGAATTCATATTATGAATACAATTCGCATTGGCGATCTTTAATATTATTAGAATTTAGGATGTTGATACAATGATTAGAATACAGGTGCCGGCGACCAGTGCAAACCTTGGCTCCGGTTTCGATTCCCTTGGCATCGCGCTTGACATGTACAATCAGGTATGGATGGAGGAATCCGACACAATCGATATTTCCTGCAAGGATGATATCGTGGTTCCAACCGATGAAAACAACCTGATCTTTTGGGCGGCAAAACAGGTCTATGAAAGATGCGGACGCCGGCTTCCGGGTCTCAAGATTGTTCAGCTCAATAATATTCCAATGGCGCGTGGTTTGGGCAGCAGCTCAGCGTGCATTGTTTCAGGAATATTGGGTGCCAACCGGCTTTTAGGCAGTCCCCTGTCACGGCAGGATTTAATTAATCTCGCCGCTCAAATTGAAGGCCATCCGGACAACACTACGCCCGCGATTGAAGGCGGGCTTGCCGCCTCCGCCATTGAGGCCGGCAGGGTTTACAGCGTAAGCGTTCCGGTTTCGGATAAAATTCGTTTTGCACTGTTCATTCCTCCGTTCGAATTAAAAACTGAAAAGGCACGTTCCGTCCTTCCGGAGCAGTATTCCAGAAGCGACGCCGTTTATAATCTTTCGCGTTCCGCGCTGATGGCGGCGTCACTTTTTTCCGGAAAGCTGGAAAACCTTCGGGTAGCGGTTCAGGATAAAATTCACCAGCCTTACCGGGCGAGCCTGATTGACAATTTGGACAGCGTTTTTCGTCTCAGCTATGAGTTGGGTTCACTCGGTACCTATGTAAGCGGCGCCGGGCCGACCATTATTTCCATGATTGATGCCGACGATACCGAAAATTTTGCAAAGTACGCGGCGAATCATCTTGAGGAAAAGGGCATTACAGGTTGGCAGATTAAAATTTTAAATACTGATGCCCAAGGCGCGCAGATTTCCATTGAATAATATTTTTTACTAAGATGTGGGGGACAGAACCTTATGAGCCTAATTGTTCAAAAGTTTGGCGGCAGCTCCGTGGCAAACGCCGAACGCATTTTTAATGTTGCGGATATCATTACGAAAGTATATTCGCAGGAAAATGATATTGTAGTGGTTGTTTCCGCGCAGGGCGACACCACCGATGATTTAATTGCAAAGGCAAAAGAAATCAACCAGCATGCTTCTAAACGGGAAATGGATATGCTGCTGACGGCCGGCGAACAGATGTCTGCCTCCCTGCTGGCAATGGCTATCGAAAAACTGGGGTTCCCGGTGGTTTCTCTTTTAGGCTGGCAGGCCGGTTTTTATACAAGCTCGGCTTACGGCAGCGCCCGCATTAAACGCGTCGTTCCGGATAGAATTAAAAAGGAACTTGATAAAAAGAACATAGTTATCGTAACGGGATTTCAGGGACTTAACCGGTACAACGACCTGACAACGCTGGGCCGCGGCGGCTCCGATACTAGCGCTGTTGCAATCGCCGCGGCGATGAACGCGGATTTGTGCCAGATTTACACGGATGTGGAGGGTGTCTTCACTGCTGACCCACGAAAGGTAAAAAATGCGAGGAAGCTCGATGTTATTTCCTATGATGAAATGCTTGAGCTTGCGTCTCTTGGTGCGCAGGTACTGAATAACCGTTCTGTTGAAATGGCAAAAAAATATGGAATTCAGCTTGAAGTTCTTTCCAGCATGACCAGAAAACCGGGAACAATTGTTAAGGAGGCCAAAAAAATGGAAAAAATGCTGATCAGCGGAATCGCGAAGGACGAGGATGTCGCCCGTGTATCGATTATCGGAGTACCCGACAGGCCGGGTCTTGCGTTTAAAATTTTCTCCAAACTTTCCGCCAAAAATATTAATATTGATATTATCCTTCAGTCGGTCGGCAGAAACGGCACAAAGGATATCAGTTTTACGACCAGTCAGGTGAATTTAAAAGAGATTATTGAAATACTGAACCCCTATATTGAACTGATTGGCGCCACGAGCGTGCTTTATGACGAGAATGTAGCGAAGGTTTCTGTGGTGGGTGCGGGTATGGAAACTCACCCGGGTGTTGCCGCGCAGATGTTCGAGGCTTTGTTCGAGGCGAATATCAATATCCAGATGATTGCCACCAGTGAAATTAAAATTTCTGTTTTGATTGACCGCGCAGATGCCGATAAAGCGGTTACCGCAGTTCACAATAAATTTTTCAGCGAAGCCATGAACGTCTGAATTCGGTTTTTTTGCCGGCGGGCTTGTCCTGCCGGCATATTTTTTTATATGTGCTCTTGCATTTTGTCCCTTCCTGTGTTAAAATAATCCTTGTTGTTTTCCGGGTGTGGCGCAGTTGGTAGCGCGCTTGACTGGGGGTCAAGAGGCCGTGAGTTCAAGTCTCGCCACTCGGACCATAGCAAAAGGCCGTCGACTTTTGTCGACGGGCTTTTGCTATGCCAGCATTCATGTGGGGTTGTAGATAGCAAGTCCTATAAGGACACTCCTGCTATTGTCTTCACATCTTTTTATAGACTTTCTTTTGTTGTCCTGTTACAATAAAAGTATATTTTCTAATCTGTATGAAAGGAGTGGATGTCATGTTTCAAACTGCTCCTGGAGTGACAATTCCATTCTCCAATAAGATTTTGGAAGAATATCAGATATTTGAAGGAGAATCCATTTGCGCTAATGTTAGCTATGAAAAACTATCAGCTTTAGTCACCAATTTTTATCAAGCACTTCCTGAGCCATTGTTTTTGGTGATGCAATTGCCGCTGTCAATTGATGAAGAAAACAAAATGGGATTTGAGGAAATCCTTCACCAAGAAGTACTGTATCTTGACGGGCAAACACAAAGTCAAATCGATACAATAATGACTTCATACGGTCAGCTATTATTAAGTGACGGATTATCTCAATTTGCTATTGCATCTCATCAAAGCCACGAAGAGATTTTTATTCAGAAATACAAAGTGGTCTCTATTTATTCGGAGACGCCAGAAAGGTATGCCGTCCTGCTAACAAAATATGGTTTACACAAAACTGACCATTTGATAACTGCCTGGGATACTTTTTCAAAAGATTATCCTGGTGATTGTCGCAGAATCTGTATTGAGGGCCTTGACGCCTATAATGTGGCAGATATATTAAAAAAGCAAGGTATGTATCGTGCAAAAATAATTGAAGACTAATATCTATAAAATATATTTATATGAAAAAATATAAATACTGTTTGCCAACCGTCTGCAAAGTCCTATAATTTCACTCCGACCAAAAAAGCAGTTCGGCTTTTGCCGGACTGCTTTTTTCATAGCTTGTTAATCGGGTCGGAATAGAAATCAATAAAAAGAGATATCGTTGCATGAAAGAGAAGCACGCAGTAAAAATTAAAAGGCATATCGCAGGCGATGCAGCATCATTATTGGGGTAACGGATAAAGACGCCTGCGAAGAAAGATAAAGGAAATAATATGAATATAAAAATACACAGGGCGGCTAATCAAAGATACGCGATAATAGAGATCTCCACATCACAAACGAAAATTCTTCTGGATGGGGGCATAAATCTGGAAGAGAATGAGGTACTTATGCTCCCGGATGTGCAGGTGCAATATAGCTTTTCAGGGATTAATGCAGTTTTTCTTTCCCATTATAGCACAGATTATGTTACAATGGTGCGCGGGCTTTTGGAAGACGTGCCCGTCTATGCCGGAAAGCTGGCAGGCGCGATTACGGCGGCAGCAGAAAAATACAAGGCAAAAAAGCCGTTTGATTTTGCAGGCTTTTACGAAAGCGGAAAATCTATTACAGTGGGGGACATCAGGGTTACACCATACTCGGTGGATGAAGTCATGTTCGACGGGCATTTACTGCTGATTGAGGGCGAAGGGAAAAGCGTGCTGTACACAGGAGATTTTCGCGCAAACGGGCGGAAAAGCTTTGAAGAGATGCTGAAGAATTTGCCGGCAGGGGTGGATATACTGCTTTGTGAGCGTGGCGTGATTGCAAAAGAGGATGTTAATCTTGTGACAGAGCGTGACATTGAGGAGCAGGCAGCAGCACTGATTGCCCTCAAAAAAGGGCCTGTTTTCCTATTGCAATCGGTAACGGATTTTGACCGTGCCGCAACCATGTTTCACGCCGCAAGGCGCAATAAGCGTGTTTTCCTGGAAGATTTGTACATGTCTCAGCTTGCCGGTGCGGCGGGCAGAGCGATGCCCAATCCGGTCAGTTGGACTGGCGTCCGAGCTTATCTGGTTTCCGGCTATAAGGAAGGGCACTTTCGCTATAAAATGTTTACGGAACTGCCGCGCCTGAGCAAATCGGAGATTGTAACACAGAAATTTGTGATGTGTATACGCACATCTATGAAAAAATACGTGAAAACGCTGTCCCAATGCATGAACCTGAAAGATGGGATGATTATTAATTCATTATCTGACGAAAGCCGGAACAGCACTGCCACCCAAGAATTTTTAGCTTTTGCGGCGGGCAAGGGGCTTGAACCGGTCACGCTGAGACCCAGCGGACATGCTGATGCGATGGCGCTGAAGGCTTTGGTAAAGGCTGTGAAACCCGCAAAGATATTGCCGATTGATGCCCAAAACGTAAAATGGCTCACAAATGAGTACCCGCAAATACCTGTAGTGGCTGAAGATATTATAAATTTCTGAGATGAAATGAACGCTCTAGTTTGTATTCGCTGATTCGAGTAATTCATCAAATGTATCAATATATCTGTCTGCTTCCTGCATGATCGTGTCTTTTTCATAATCTGAATATGGATCGTAAACTCCGCAGGTCAGGAAGCCTCCCGCTTTTGCCCCGCGCACGCCGGCTGAGATATCTTCAAATACGACGCAGTCCTGCGCGGCCAAACCGAGCCGCTGTGCCGCCAACAGATAAATATCCGGGAAGCCTTTCCCGCGCGCCACCTCGCTCAAATCGGCAAAAGCGTCAAATAAATCATAAATGCCGTTGCTTTTCAGCGCGGGCTCATATAATTCCGGCGTTTGTGCGGTAGCCACTGCCAGTTTTACTCCCCGGAGTTTTAACTGGCTGAGGTATTCCCTAACTGAGGGTTTCAGCTTAATTTCATAACAGTAAGCGTGTACGGACATTGCCACCCAGTCGCGGATTACTTCATCTGCCGTTTCCGAAAGTGAAAAGCGTGTAATGGTATACGCCGCCGCGTCCTGATAATTCATGGGGGTGACCTTTTCAACATAGTCATCCGGCAAAGCGATTCCTCTTTTTGAGAGGAATCGCTCATCTATTTGCGCCCAGATTCCCATGGAATCCAGCAATGTTCCGTCAAGGTCGAAAATTGCGCCCTTGCATCTCGTCATGCGCGGCCTCCGAGGAAAATCCCCCGAAGTTCCCGGGCGGCTTTCCTGATATCGGGCCGGGCAATCACCGCGGAAACAACCGCCAGCCCATTTACTCCAATTTCGCAAAACGCAGGCGCGGTTTCCCGATTGATTCCTCCAATCACGACAAGCGGGATTTTTACTGCTGCTCGGATTGCACACAGCTCATCCATGGAAACAATTTTCGCATCTGTCTTAGTTCCGGTTGCAAACATGGCGCCTATACCCAGATAATCCGCCCCGTCCCGCTCGGCCTGCACGGCTTCTTCCAGATTGGAAGCGGATACCCCTATGATTTTATCTTCCCCCAAAATATCGCGCAGCACCTTGCATGGAAGGTCGCTCTGACCTGCATGAACACCGTCCGCATCCACTGCCAGCGCAATGTCCAGTCTGTCATTGATAATCAGCGGAGTGTGGTATTGATCCGTCACTGCTTTTACCGCGCACGCCGTTTTGTAAAATTCACGGGAAGAGCAGTCCTTTTCCCGCAGCTGAATGAGCGTGCAGCCGCCAAGAATGGCCTGTTCCACCGCTTCTTCCAGGGTAGCGGTGCTCATCAGTTCCCTGTCCGTGCAAAGGTACAGGGAATAATCTATTTTACGCTTCATCCAGCTTCGCCCTCTCTTCCATTATGGCAGAATCCAGCTGGCTCAGCGCGTCAATAATGGCAATGTGAAAACTTCCGGTTCCGGTTTGCCCGGCTTTTTCAAATGCTATTTCACCCGCAATGCCCATGGAGGCAATCCCGGCGACCGCTGCCGGAAAGCCTTCTTTCAACGCACCGGCATATGCGCCCACCAGTGCGGATGTCATACAGCCCGTGCCGGTTACTTTGCTCAGCATCGGGTGACCGTTGCGTATTTTCACAACCCGTCTTCCGTCGGAAATCACGTCTACCGCTCCGGTGATTGCGGCGGTACAGTTTAGCTTTGCGGCAACCGTTTTTGCCACATTGACTGCGTCGTGGCTGCCGTCAGCGGCGGAAGCATCCACACCTTTGGTCGAAACATCCAGTCCCGCAACAAAGGAGACTTCGGAAATATTCCCGCGCAGCACGGCAATTTTTATCTGACTCAAAATTTCACGGGTGGTGTCGTTGCGCAGCTTTGAGGCGCCCGCGCCAACCGGATCAAGCACAACAGGAATTCCAAGTTCATTTGCCTTTCTTCCGGCCGCAATCATAGAGTTTATTGTTCGCTGGTTGAGCGTACCGATGTTAATCACCAGTGCGGAGGAGATGGCGGTGATATCGGCGGCTTCCGCAATGTCATCCGCCATGATGGGGGATGCGCCGATGGCAAGCAGTGCGTTTGCACAGTCACTTACAGTGACGTAGTTTGTAATGTTATGTACAAGAGGAATAGATTTTCTGAGCGAGGCAACGGCTTGCGATACTTCTTTTGTAATTTGATTCATTGCAATCATCCTTTTTTTATTTTTCTGTGCAGAGCTCTACTTTTTTCCCTTCCAGAATCAGGTTCGTTGTGCGAACCGCGCACATCTTTCCGCACATGGAGCAGGTATGGCGGTCGGCAGGAGGGGTGCTTTCAAAATAGCTTTTCGCTTTTTCCCCGTCGATTGCCACACGGAACATTTCATCCCAATCCATTTTGTGGCGGGCCTGTGCCATCTGATTGTCCAAATCGCGCGCATGGGGAATCCCTTTGGCGATATCAGCCGCATGCGCGGCAATTTTGCTTGCGATAATCCCTTCCTTTACATCGTTTAAATCCGGCAGCCTAAGGTGCTCCGCGGGTGTGACATAACACAGAAAATCGGCGCCGCTTGCCGCCGCGATAGCCCCGCCGATTGCGGAAGTGATGTGGTCATAGCCGGGGGCGATATCGGTCACCAGGGGCCCGAGTACATAAAACGGAGCATTATGACAAAGACGCTTTTGAAGCGCCATGTTTGCCGCAATCTCATTCATAGCCATGTGCCCGGGACCTTCCACCATGACCTGAACGTCTTTTTTCCACGCGCGCTGCGTCAGGTTCCCCAACTCGATCAATTCACTGATCTGACCGGCGTCGGTACTGTCGTCAAGGCAGCCGGGGCGCAGCGCATCGCCAAGACTGATGGTTACGTCGTGTTCCCTCAGGATATCCAGCACTTCGTCGTAATACTCATAAAACGGATTTTCATATCCCGTCATTTCCATCCACGCAAAAAGGAGGGAGCCTCCGCGGGAAACGATATTCATGGTTCTGCCTTCCCTTCGAAAGGCCTCGACTGCGCGGCGGTTAATGCCGGCATGGATTGTCATAAAATCCACGCCTTCCGCCGCGTGCGCCTCCACCACTTTCAGAAAGTCCTTTGCCGAAATCTCGAGCAGGTCTTTTTCCAAGTAGCCAATGGCGTCATACATGGGAACCGTGCCGATCATAGCCGGCGATCGGGCGATGAGCTCCCGGCGGAACGTATTGGTCTTGCCGTAGTTGCTCAAATCCATAATGGCTTCGGCGCCAAAACGGATTGCCATGTCCACTTTTTGCATTTCAACATCATAATTTTTGCAGTCGCCCGAAATCCCAAGGTTCACATTAATTTTTGTTTTCAACCCTGCACCGATTCCCTCCGGGGAAAGGGCGGTATGATGGATATTTGCCGGAATGGCAACCTGACCGCATGCGACCAGTTCACGCAGTTTTTCCGGTTCCATGTACTCTTTTTTTGCAACGGTTTCAATTTCTTTGGTAATGATCCCTTTTTTCGCCGCTTCCATCTGTGTTTTGTAGTTTTTCATTTTATCAGTCCTCCGTTTTTATATAGGGTATAAAAATGATTTGTCGGGCCGTGCCCTTTGCCAATCGGCAGCGCGTGCCGGATCGCTGTGGTGACATATTCCTTTGCGGCTTCAACCGCCGCCGGAACCGCCAGCCCGTTTGCAAGATTCGCCGCTATGGCGGAAGAAAGCGTGCATCCGGTTCCGTGGGTGTTTTTTGTCAGAATACGCTCTGCCCGAAACGAATAAAAATCTGCTCCGTCAAACAGAATGTCTTCCGCGTCGCCTGTCAGATGCCCTCCTTTGATTAATACATTTTTTGGGCCCATGTTCTGCAAACAGGCGGCGGCCTTTTTCATGTCCTCGGCGGTCTCAATTTTCATTCCGGAAATTGCTTGTGCTTCCGGGATGTTGGGGGTAAGCATAAACGCCAGGGGAAGCATTTCCTTTTTCAGTGTTTCGAGTGCTTCCGGATGCATCAGAGCGCAGCCGCCTTTTGCCACCATAACCGGGTCAAGCACTATGCCGTTCGGGCGGTAGTCCCTCAGCTTTTCCGCAACGATTTTCATTTGTTCCGCCCCGGAAAGCATCCCGATTTTCACTCCGTCAACTGTGATATCTTCAAATACAGCGTCAATCTGGTCGGCAATGATTTCCGGCGCAATGTCCTGAATTGAAATAACACGGCTGGTATTTTCCGCAACCACTGAAACAATTACACTCATTCCGAAGGTTCCGTGTGCGGCAAAAGTTTTCAAATCCGCCTGAATCCCGGCTCCGCCGCTGCAGTCGGAACCGGCAATGGTCAATAGATTTTTAATTGTAACTCCTCCTTAAAATGGAAAATGCCCACCGTCAAGGTGAGCATAAATTTCTTTTTGTGATGCTCCCTACGACAGCGTTAACTGACAGGTTCAAAGGGTCAGGTTTTACCTTCTCAACTCAGATGAGTCCCCCCGCGATTATTCAATTGAAATAAAAAAGCGTCCACCAAAACAGGTGAACGCAAATCATTTTTTGACAACGTTCCCTACTCCGGTATTAGCCGACAGGTTCAAAGGGTCAGGTTTTACCTTCTCAACTCTGGTGAGTTCCCCTAGTTGTTAATTATTATATACTGTATTCAGTGAACTGTCAATTCACAGTTTTCGCTCAATGGAAAGTCGAACCTTCTTCTTTCAAATAAGTACTTCATGAACAAGGATACCTGAACCTTTGCCGGCAAGCGCTTTTATTTGGGGCACGATTGTTTTGAAATGTTCCGTTTGCATATGTGCGTCCAAAGACTCCCGGTCCGCCCATTTTTCCATGAAGGCAAACAGCGTGGCATCTGCCGTGCCGCGTACCAGCTCATAACTGATATTTCCTTTTTCTTTTCTGGTGGCAGCGATCAAATCCGCCGCTGCTGCAATAAATTTAGAAGCATTTTCTTCGCTGACCGTATGACTTGCATATACAGCTATCATGTTACGATTCTCCTTTATTATCTGATAAAATTTGTGGGTATCCAATCTTCCTGTTCAGGGAGCGGCAAATCGGATTCTTCAATGCTGTTCAGCAGCCATGCCATATTTTTACCCAGCATTCTCATTGTCTGCAGGCCCTCTAAATCCTGTTTTACATCTTCCGGGGTAAATCCGTGAACAGAATTCCAATATTGCGAGGTAACGACGGGCATCTGGTTTATGGTGAAATATTTGTTCAGCCGGTCAAAAGCGGCGCTTGCGCCACCCCTGCGGCAATTCACTACCGCAGCAGCCGGTTTGTGCATAAGAGAAGCCGAGGCGGAATAAAAAACCCGGTCCAGCAACGCACACAGCGCACCGTTTGGCCCCGCGTAATAAACAGGCGAGCCTACCACAATACCGTCCGCCTTTTGCATACGGCTCAAAAGCTCATTGCATACATCGTCCTCCATGACACATCTGTCGAGTTCTCCGCATTTGCCACAGGCGATACAGCCGTGGACGGGCTTGCTTCCAATATGGAAAATCTCCGTTTCAATATTGTATTTTTGCAGGGTTTCCGCTACTTCGGTCAATGCGGTAAAAACGCAGCCGTTTTTATGGGGACTGCCGTTTACCAGTAACACTTTTTTCACTGTAAACACTCCTATCATATTTTTGTGTGTCAGAAGGACTCAAAAAAGCAAGTATGTTCCAATGCAAATCGCTTTCCATGGTTATCGCTGGCCGGTGTGTTTCCTTTGGGGTATCCAACAGGCATCAAGCTTACAATCCTGTATTGTTCAGGAATGTTGAAATTTTTGCGGAGCAAGCTGTTTTTAAACAGCCCGACCCAGGTTGTTCCAAGGCCAAGCTCGGTTGCTTTCAGCATGATGTGTGTTAAAACAATGCTGGCATCAATTTGTCCATAGCCCATCTCATCATCAATGAAGTTGGTGTTTTCTTCGGCTGGGTCATAGCACACCACAAGCACAACCGGAGCACCATATCTGCAAGGGGTGCATTCGCTCATTTTCTGCAGACCCTCTGCGCTCTTTACCACCAAAATGCGCTGCGGCTGCCGGTTACCCGCGGTCGGTGCGATTCTTCCCGCTTCCAATAGCTTGTTTAGCACCTCGTCGGCAACAGGCCTGTCGCTGAATGCCCGTACCGAGCTCCTTGTTTCAATCAATTTTTGGTACTCCAACAGATGTTCCCCCCTTGGTTATCGATTGCAGCCGGCATCATGTACATTGTTGCGGAATGCTTCAATCATCTCGCTGGTTAGACTGATTTTTGAATTATCATGCGGAAGCTCATCACGATGAAGCCATTGCGCCTCGGCAAGCTCATTTTCATCTATTTTCAGTGTGTTAGCTCCGGCCAAATCCGCAAAGAAGCCTATCAGCAGGGACTGAGAAAACGCCCAGGGCTGATTTTTGAAGTACCGGATATTGTCCACGTTCAGTCCAACTTCTTCCATGACCTCACGGTGTACGGTTTCCTCCAGTGTTTCGCCGATTTCAGCAAATCCGGCAAGCAGCGCATAATTTTTGTATTCACGGTTTGCATAGCGTGACACTAAAATGCGGTCTCCGTCCGTAACTCCGACGATGATAGCCGGTGAGATCTTGGGATATTCGATATTCCGGCAGCATGGGCAATACAGAGCACGCTCTGTTGTGCTTTGCTCCATTGGGTTTGCGCATTTACCGCAGAAACGGTGGCTGTCATACCATGTGTACAGGTGATACCCGGTAATCCCGGCAAACGCCAGCCATGCTGGCTGCAGGCTTCTGAATATTGAAACGTTCCTTTTGTGCAGCGGCGTTTCTTTTAGAACAGGGGGATTTAACGATAAAAAGAAATTATTTTCGTCAAGGGAAAACAGATAAATCAGATCTGTGCACAGCGCCGGGGCAACTGCTTTTAGTGTTTTACAGCGGGGGATACTGGGGTTTTCAGAATTTGTGTCCAACAAAACCTCTGCGCCGTAAAACGCAAGCACATAATCAGTGTCCACGGGTTCTTTTATTGCAAATGCGTTGTCAAATTTATGTGGGAAAATATCCTGCAGCATACGATATTCCTTTCGCCAGCTTTTTTTATTATGCCGGTCAGTGCAATATTTTACACTGACCGTTTATGAGTGTATTTTTATGTGTCATCGGGATTAATCAATATGCTTAGAGCTTGAGCCTGCGGGGATCGGCTTTTGCCCAATGCATTTTCAGGAAAATGCGGTTTCGCTTGTCTGCTCCAATTTTTGATGACAACCGCGGTGAACAGAAGTCTGACTGCTCCCGGATTCATTGGAAAAATCGGGAAGCAGAGAAAACGGCTGTGTAATATTTATGAAACAACGGTAATATTATTGTTTACTCCTATAAATTAATATGCTATTATAATTATATCAATCGGGAACAAAAGTACAAGTACGCACATTTTTGTGCCTTAAAAGGAGAACTTTATGCAGACTACTTATAATAAAAATGAAGTTTCTGAAATTATTGAAAGTAAATGTGCGGTAATATATGCGCTTGAAATTATTGGTGGGAAATGGAGGCTGCCCATTATATGGCAGCTTTCCTCACAGGAAAGTATGCGATACAATGAACTCAAACGTCACTTGAACGGTGTTACGAACATTATGCTGACTCGTGCGCTGCAGGGACTGGAGGAGCACGGACTCGTACTCAGAGTGGAACGAAACCAGATACCGCCTCATGTCGAATATTCACTGACCGACCGTTGCAAGGAACTGCTGCCCGCATTGGAAATTATCGACGAGTGGGGGCGTTCTCAGATGAACAACCCCTGCTGCAAAAGCGAAAACGGAGAAGCGATGCAAACAGATTGAACCCGTGCAATATTGAATTTACTGCCTCTCGAAGCTGCGTTGTGCACGGAGGCGGAAGGCTGTCATTAACATTTTTATTTTCCGGTACATCAAAAAATGCCGTTTTGGTTTGAATTCCAAACGGCATTTTAGCGGTAGCCACCTTTTTCAAGGTGGCTGTTTTTATTGCGCCTTTACTTTTTGTTTTCATTGCCGCCCTTTGTTCCGGACGCCCCGGTAAATAAGTCGGTAAATTGATCGACACTTTCTTCTAGCGTGGTCCGGTAAGGGATATCCACATCCAATAGGTTCTCAAGAAGGAAACGGGCACGCGCTCCGAACTCAAATTCTCCCTGAAAAATTGCCCATAACAGGCCGAGGGAATAGAGAATCTGCTGAAGCAGTATGACCAGCACCTTCGGGTCAGCGTGGTTGCGAAATTGCCCGGCCTGCTGTCCTTTTTTTATAATGCTGATCTCAAGCCTGCACAGCTCCCGCATTTCGTGGCCTATACGGAAGGTCCCCATATCTTCTGACAGGTTTTTAATGAAAATCTGGCGCACAATCGGGACTCCGGTTGTCTGAATATGGTCGGTGAACTTTTGAATGATCAACCAGAGCTGGTCCACATAGTTGTCAGACGTCAATATATCCGTTACCTCAGCGGCTGACAGGTTCCATGGAAGGCTGTAATAAGATTCCAGAAGCTCGTCCTTCGACTTGAAGTAATAATAAAATGTGTGTTTGTTGATTCCACAGGCCTGACAGATGTCGCCAAGTGTGACCGCTTCAAAGGTTTTTTCGCGGAAAAGGCGCGTAGCAGTCTCTCGTATAAGCCTTTTCGTTGCATTATCATTTCTGTCTGACATGGCGAGAAACTCCCCTTTCAATATTGAATCGGTCAATTTCAGTGATTTAAATTTTTATTTTATTAAATAGTATCAAAACAGCAGTAAAAAAGTCAAGCGTTATTATAACCAAAAATTATTGTTATATAACTTAAAATGATTATTATTATACTACTTGAAATGATTATGGTACCGTGGTACTATAAGACAAATTTTTGTTGATTTAAGAAAGAGGTGATAAGCTTCATGACAAGACTGTTAAAATACTGCACGCCCTATGTCACCTTTATTCTGCTGGCAATTGCGCTGCTGTTCGGGCAGGCGGCCTGTGACCTGTCGCTGCCGGACTATATGTCGGACATCATTAACAATGGAATTGTTTCCGCAAATACCAGGGAAATTTTAAGTATTGGCTTAAAAATGCTGGGCTTTTCCCTTCTCAGCGCTGTGTGCAGTGTTGCAGTTAGCATGATTGCGGCGCGCGTAGCGGCAGGCGTGTGTAAAACGCTCCGCCTTAACATATTTGAAAAAGTCGAGACATTTTCGAATGCCGAATTTGATAAATTCTCAACCTCTTCACTTATTACCCGTACCACCAACGACATTACACAGGTACAAACCCTGATCGTAATGGTAATTCGCATGGTATTCTACGCGCCTATTATGGGTACCGGCGGCGTTTTGCGCGCGCTTGCAAAGAGCAAGTCCATGACGTGGATTATCGCGCTGGCGGTCGTGTGCCTTTTGTGTCTTGTGGGATTCATATTTGTTGTGGCAATGCCCCGTTTCCGCCTGATTCAGAAGCTGATTGACCGGCTGAACCTGGTCGTGCGCGAGCATCTGGAGGGTATGCTGGTCATCCGGGCTTTCAGCACCCAAAAATTCGAGGAACAGCGCTTTGACAAAGCAAACCGCGACCTGACGAACAACAATCTGTTTATCAACCGTGTGATGTCCGCCATGATGCCGACCATGATGCTGATTATGAACCTGATTACCGTGCTGATCGTATGGGTCGGTTCGCGGCAGGTTTCCGCTTTTCACATGCAGGTCGGCGACATGATGGCCTATATGCAGTATGTGATGCAGATCATCATGGCATTCCTGATGATGGCGATGATGTTTATCATGATTCCCCGTGCATCGGTTTCCGCGGAGCGTATTGCCGACGTGCTTGAGACTGAGCCGGCCATTGTAAACCCACAGGATATCACGCCCATGGATCATTGCAATGGCGTTGTCCGCTATGAGCATGTATCCTTTCGCTATCCCGGTGCGGAGGAGGATGTGCTGCACGATATAGATTTTACGGCAAATCCCGGGAAAACCACTGCATTTATCGGCTCAACCGGTTCCGGCAAATCCACCATTGTCAATTTGCTTCCCCGTTTTTACGATGTGACGGAGGGAAGAGTCACCATAGACGGTGTGGACATCCGAAAGCTGGATCTTCACGAGCTGCGTCGGCAGCTTGGGTATGTGCCGCAGAAAGGCATTCTGTTTTCGGGAACCATTCAAAGCAACCTGGCCTATGCCGACCCCGACGCTACCGATGAGGAATTAACGAATGCCGCGCAAATTGCCCAGGCAATGGAGTTTATAGATTCTAAGCCGGCAAGATTTGATACCGATATCGCGCAGGGCGGCTCCAACGTGTCCGGCGGGCAGAAACAGCGTTTGTCAATTGCACGTGCGCTGGTCAAAAAACCGCAGATTTATATTTTTGACGACAGCTTTTCTGCGCTTGACTTTAAAACAGACGCCAATCTTCGCGCGGCACTTCGCGAAAAAACCGGCTGGACGACCACTTTAATCGTTGCCCAGCGCATTTCCAGTATTATGTACGCCGATCAGATCATTGTACTTGAAAACGGAAGGATTGCAGGTAAGGGGACACATCAGGAACTGATGGAAAACTGCGAGGTTTATCGTGAAATTGCACTGTCACAGCTAAGTAAGGAGGAGCTTGCATGAGTGAAAAAAATCAGGCTCCGCGCCATGCCGGCGGCTTTGGCGGCATGGGTGGCATGGGTATGGGCGGCGGTGCAAAGGCGAAAAATTTTAAGCGGACTATGAGTCAGCTTATTCACTATGTTGATGGATACCGGCTTCAAATACTGGTTGTTCTTTTTTTAGCAGCCTGCTCGTCCGCATTCTCCATCTTGGGCCCAAAACTGATAGGTAAAGTAACTACAAAGCTTTTTGAAGGGCTGATTGCCTATGTTGCGGGTACCGGTCTTCTGACGGATTTTAAATATATTCTGAATTATATTTTGCTGCTGGTTGGGTTATACCTGCTGTCCGCCATCTTTTCCTACGTGCAGGGTTACATAATGTCCGGTGTTTCCATGAAGATCACTTACCAGCTCCGCAAGGATATCACGGAAAAAATCAACCGGATGCCTCTGCGTTATTTTGACTCCCGCACTCACGGCGAGGTGCTTTCTCTTGTCACTAACGATGTGGACACTATTTCCCAGACCCTCAACCAGTCATTGACTCAGCTTATCACGTCGGCCGCCACGATTATCGGTGTGCTGATTATGATGCTTTCCATATCCTGGATTATGACGCTGGTTTCCTTCCTGATTCTTCCGTTGTCCGGCGGCCTGCTTGCGGGCATTATCAAGCCCACTCAGAAGTATTTCCGGCAGCAGCAGGAGTATCTTGGCCATATCAATGGACATGTAGAGGAGAATTATTCCGGTCACAACGTCGTACAGGTCTTTAATGGTGAATCGACCGCCATTAAAAAATTCAAGGAATACAATCAGAAGCTTTACGATTCCGCCTGGATATCCCAGTTCCTGTCCGGCATGATGATGCCGATTATGACCTTCGTGGGCAATCTGGGCTACGTTGTGGTTTGTATGCTGGGAGGCTATCTGGCGGTTAAAAAAGCGATTACGGTGGGGGATGTACAGGCGTTTATCCAGTATGTTCGCCAGTTTACCCAGCCGATTGCGCAGCTTGCCAATATTACGAATACCCTTCAGTCCACCGCCGCGGCCGCGGAACGCGTTTTTGAGTTTCTGGCCGAGGAAGAGGAAATTCCGGAGACAGACACGCCGGCTTCTCCCGCCGCTGTCACGGGTATGGTGGAGTTCCAAAATGTGCGCTTCGGCTATAATGAAGACAAAATCATCATCAACGATTTTTCGTGTAAGGTTCATGCCGGCCAGTCCATCGCCATTGTCGGACCAACCGGTGCGGGTAAATCGACTATTATTAAGCTGCTGATGCGATTTTACGACATCAACAGCGGCGATATCCTGATTGAAGGGCATTCCATCCGTGATTACACCCGGGAAGGTCTGCGAAGCGTATTTGGAATGGTGCTTCAGGATACCTGGCTGTATAACGCCAGTATCATGGATAATATCCGTTACGGCTCCTTTGACAAAACTGACGAACAGGTCATAGCGGCGGCCAAAGCAGCGCACTGCGACGAGTTTATCCGTGCGCTGCCGGATGGTTACCACATGACGCTGAACGAAGAAGCGTCAAATTTGTCCCAGGGGCAGAAGCAGCTTTTGACAATCGCGCGTACTGTGCTTTCGAATCCAAAGATTCTTATCCTTGATGAAGCAACCAGTTCGGTCGATACCCGCACAGAGGTGATGATTCAGAAGGCGATGGATACATTGATGGAGAACCGTACCAGCTTTGTCATCGCCCACCGGCTGTCCACCATCCGCGGCGCGAATCTCATCCTTGTAATGAAGGACGGCGATATCGTTGAACAGGGAAATCATGAAGAATTGCTTGCAAAGGGCGGCTTCTACGCCGGGCTTTACCAGTCCCAGTTTGAAAATGGAGGCGAAGAGGAGTCGGAGTGAAATTTTCTCTCGCAAGTAAACCATACAACTGAAGGAAAAGAGGTTCATTTTACATGAAAAAAGCCAAAAAAATTCTTATTATTCTGCTTTTCATCGTAGTAATTGGAGCTTGCGCCGGAGGATTCTACTATTTCTCCGTCAGCGCCAACACGCTCAAAACAGACAATGCCAAGGTGACAGCAAAGATGTATACTGTGGGGGGCACTTCCTCGTCAAGGCTTCTGGAGTGGAACGTTGCCAAAGGCGACCTGGTGGTAAAGGACCAGGTGCTGGGCCGTCAGGAAACACTGCCCAACATTTCGTCTCCGATTGACGGCACGGTGGTCAAGTGTGACGCCATCGCGGGTGAACCTGCCACCCCCGCAACTCAGCTTGCTGTGATTGCAGATACCGACGACATGTATATTGGCGTCAATATCGAAGAAACCCAGATCGCCAAGGTGGCTGTGGGGCAGAAGGTGGACGTGACAATCGATGCATACGGCGGGAAGGTGTTTTCCGGAAAAGTGACAGAAATTGATTCCGCCACTCAAACCTATTTTACAAACGGCATAACCAGTTTCTCCACCAGTGGGGATTATACCAAGGTCACTCAGCTGATCCCAGTCAAGGTTGTCATTGATAATCCAGACGAGCTGCCCATGCTTTACGGCATGAACTGCGAAGTCACAATCCATCTGCATTGATGCTAGGAGGGACTTGAACGATGAAAAAAGTGATTTCCATCTCCCTGTGCGCGGTGATACTCATGTTTTCGTTAGCCGCCTGCGGCGGGGCAGACGACAGGCTGAGCGTGACCACCGCAAAGGTTAAAAGCACCGATACTCTGTCCGCCGCCGATTACAGCGGCGTAATCCACTCCATTCAGTCCATGGCGATAATCCCCAGTGTTTCCGCCAAGGTTGTCTCAGTCAGTGTTGAACTGGGGCAGCGGGTCAACGCGGGTGATACGCTGATGCAGCTTGACACCTCCGACGCGGAGCTCGCTCTGAAACAAGCTCAGGCAGGTCTTGATACCGCCAACGCCAATTATCAGAAGATTTCTTCTGCCGGCAGCAAGCAGGCGGTAGCACAGGCACATCAGACTCTTGCCGCCGCGCAGAACGAAATGCGGGATGCGGGGACCAATTACAATCAGGTTAAAGAACAGTTTACAAAGAATATTACCGTTACGCCCGCACAGTCTGCCTATGACAATGCAAAGCGCGAGTGTGACCGCATTGCGTTTCTGGTTTCCCTTGGGGAGGAGAGCGAAAACAATCTGAAGACCGCGCAAAACGCTCTTGCCAGCGCTTCCGCTCAGCTGGAGAGCGCAAAGGCCGCTGCCCAAGCTGCTATGAACGCGGCTGACAGTCGGCAGAAAAATGCGCAGAACGCTTTAAATACCGCGCAGGAAAATTACGATCTGACGGTTAACGCTATCAATCCGGAAAGTGTTGCAGCGGCAAAGGCCAGCGTGGATTCCGCGGCGGTGGCGGTCGAAGTTGCCGGAAAGCGGATTTCCGACTCCACGGTCAGGTCGCCGATTGCCGGCGTAGTGGGCGCTGTGAATGTAAAGGCGGGTGATCTTGCCGTTCAGCAAACCCCCTCCTTTCAGATTGTCGGAGACTCCGCGATGGAAGTAACCGTCAACGTAACCGAAACTATGATCAGAAAGCTGGCTGTCGGCACGAAAGCTTCCATTATCCTCGCAGCGACCGGCGAAAAGTTCACCGGCAGTGTTACCGCATTGTCACCCATGGCGACTGCCCAGAATGGTATGTTTGCCGTCAAGGTCAGCATTGAAAACGCTGCTAATCTGAAGGACGGAATGCAGGCGAGTGTACAATTTTCAGACGACAGCAATACAGGCACTGTGCTGGTGCCCGTAAAGTCGGTGCTGACACGGGAAGGAAAATCGGTCGTCTTTGCCGCAAGAGGCGGTAAAGCCGTGCAGGTTGATGTAACGGCTGGCGAAACGCAGGGCGCTTATGTATCTGTTAAGGGGCTTAACGCCGAGGATGAAGTTATTGTGCAGGGGGTCAATAAGGCTAAGAACGGTGTGGATTTACATATCGTATCCAATACGAACGGCTGATTGCAGTACACAGGAATTCGATCAACTTCAGTGTAGGCTATAAAATGATAAGCACAAGCAGTCGACCCGTTTCCCCGGGTGATTTTGCTTGTGCTTTTATTATACTGCAGAGGCTGTAAGTCCCTGCATGGCGCATATTGTAATTTGCCGGGAACAACACAGCATTTCGGCAAAACGCCAGACGCAGAGTTTGCATGTACAGAAGAATTTTAAAATATAGTTGCAATATACAACTGTTGTATGTTATAATATATTTGAGGTGATACGATGGTCAATCAGGGAAGTAATAATCTTCGGGAATTAATCCGTGTACTTGTAAGAAACTTAGGAATCTTGGAAAAAGGAGATGCTTCATGCTGCGGCGTGACAATCGCCCAGTGTCATGCGATTGTTGAAATCGGAAGAGCGAAAAAAATAGCGTTAATTGATCTGGCCGATTTATTGGGTCTGGATAAAAGCACAATGAGCAGAACGGTTAATAATCTTGTAGAATCCGGATTGGTTATCCGGGATTTAGATGCTGAAAACAGGCGATACGTGACGATTCAGTTGACCAGCGGCGGTTTGGATGTATTCAAAAGTATCGAGGAAAGCATGGGGCAGTATTATAGAAGCATATTCAGTTCCATTCCGGAGGATAAAAGGGTTCAGGTACTTGAAAGCTTACAACTGCTTACAGATGCCGTCAAAGATAATAAATGCTGCTAGAAAAAATAATTTGATATTTTATTTTAAAATCAAACAGGAGGCGATTCAGCATGGCAAAAAGTATAGAGGAAGAGATCAAAACCTATTATGGCGGCATCGCCAAAAAGGTGACTGAGAATTCCAGAAGTTCCTGCGGATGCGGAGCATCCTGCTGTGGCAATACCGATCATAGTGCTGTCCTTTATTCAAAGGATTTTACCGAAGGCCTTCCGGAGGAAGCAATCAACGCTTCATTGGGATGTGCCAATCCAATTGTTCTTGCGAATCTGCAAAAAGGTGAAACTGTCCTGGACTTAGGCAGCGGCGGCGGGATAGATGTACTGATATCCTCAAAATATGTGGGTGAAACAGGAAAAGTCTATGGACTGGATATGACGGATGAAATGCTGGAACTGGCGAACAGGAATAAAGAAAAAAGCGGCGTGAAAAATGTTGAATTCATCAAAGGCTATATCGAGGATATCCCGCTTGGAAATGAAACAGTTGATGTCGTTACATCCAATTGTGTTATTAATCTCAGCGAAAGCAAGGAAGATGTTTTAAAAGAAGCTTACAGGGTACTGAAAAAAGGCGGCAGGCTTGCAATAGCGGATATTGTCGAACTGAAAACAGTTCCGAAGGATGTCAGAGAGAATATCCAAATGTGGGTGGGCTGTATTTCAGGCGCGTTAAGCATGGATGAATACGAAAGCATTCTTAAAAGCGTGGGTTTCACCGATATAGAAATTACTCCTGTTAATGTCTATACAAAAGAGGCTATCAAGAGCATAGCCGAAGGGAAAGATCTTGGCGAAACCTACCGTCAGCTGGATGAAACTGCGCTTGACGGTGCTTTTGCAGGTGCGCATGTTAAAGCTCAGAAATAACAGGAGGAATGAAAATGGATTTCACAATTGAAGAAATGAAAGCATCTGATTGGGCACAGGTGTCAGCCATTTACTTATCAGGCATCCAAACGGGAAAAGCGACCTTTCAGGCGGAAATTCCTGCCTGGGAAGACTGGAATAGCAGTCACAGTGAATCATGCAGATTGGTAGCAAGGTCAGGCAATACAGTATTAGGCTGGGCGGCTTTGAGTCCAATTTCCAGCAGATGTGTTTATGCCGGGGTAGCAGAAGTGAGTATTTATATCGGTGAAGGTCACAGAGGACAAAAACTGGGTACAGCGCTGCTGGAAACCTTGATCAAGCTTTCAGAAGAAAACGGCTTCTGGACTTTGCAGTCGGGGATTATTAAAGAGAACACCGCCAGTATAAATCTGCATAGGAAGTGTGGGTTTAGGGAACTTGGCGTACGAGAAAGACTGGGTAAAATGAGTAATGGAATGTGGCATGATGTTGTGCTGATGGAACGAAGAAGTAAATCAGTGGGGTAAAGGGGGCGATGAAAATGATTCTAGTCATTTTAAGTGTTTTATTTATCATAGCAATCATTCCAAGTGATAATAATTCGTCATATGATGAATACTGTCGATTAGAGTGTTGGAGCAGAAAAACACATTGCTGCGCTGAATGAATCATGATTGATGGGTGGAACAATTATTGATTCAGAACGGTTCTGAAAAGGTTGTCTGCGTTTTTTCTTCTTCTTTCATTAATCGTTTTATCCAGTGCTTATATGAGAGCGTATTCTCAGGCATAAATTTGCCCCCAATCGTAGGATAATAAAACTACGATTGGGGGCTTTTGGGCAATATTCGGTTTTTGGTTCAGCTTACTTTTGCCGGACGGTTTTTATATAGTGGCAGATTAAATTACCGAGCGCTATGAGTCTGACGAATCCTTTGGCCGATGCTGTTTTATCAGCGCAGTTATACACCCGGCCGCCGCCGTCAGCATAATAATCCCCAGTGCTGCGATTCCGGCCGCGTAGCTGTATGTATCACTGATTGCGCCGATTACCGGCGGACCAAAGGTTTGGCCGACATCCATAAGAGTGCTCAGAACCCCCAGAGAGGCGCCCAGCTGCCCTTTGCGTGCAACGTCCGCTGCCAGTGCGCTGGTGCTCGCGGTGATGAGCGCAAAGCCAAGTCCGTATAAAAGAATCAAAGGAACAATTGCGAAAATGGATTTTAAAACGGCAAGCAGAAAAAAGGACAGCGTACATGCTGTTAAACCGACGACCATCATTGGCAGCCGGCCCAGACGGTCCGACGCCCGGCCGAACAAAGGCTTGAACAGGATGATTCCAACGAGTTGTATCCCCAATAGAACGCCGATTTCGCCCGTGGATATTCCCAGCTGCTTTGCGTAAAGAGGAAATATCATTTCAAATGCGCCGTAGGCGAAATAGGAACAGGCGTCGAGCAGACCGACCAGAAAAAGCGGGCGATAGCTCAGCACTGCCCACAGCCTTTTAAAAAACCGAATCTTTCCGGCTTTCTCCGTTTCCTCACGGGCAGATTTTTTGCTTTCTACGTTCGGCCTGCGGAAAAACCAGGCAGCCGAAATCAGAGCCAGAAGGCCGGCGGCGCCCGCAATTAAATATACGCTGATATATCCGCCGGATTCATAAGCGACCCCACCCACGGTCGGGGCCAGAGCGCGGCCAACCATGGTTGCGGAGGAGTAAAGGGACAAATTCTGGCCGGTATCCTTGCCGCTGAAGGCTGCAATAACAGCCATTGCAACCGGTCCGAACGCCGCGGTTGCAAAACCGTGATAGAAGCGGACGGTTCCCAGCTCCAGGGGATTTTGTACGAGCAGGTAAAGAAACGGCGCGCTCGCAAAAACAAGCAGCGACCCGATCAGGATCTTTTTGTATCCAAAACAGTCAGCCAAATCTCCGGCAAGATAGCTAACCAAAATTCCGGGGATGGTCGATGCTGATGCAATCCATCCAGTCTGCGCTCCGCTTGCTCCCAGACTTTTTGCAAATATGGGAAGGATGGGCGATTTGGAGATTGTGGAGCTAAAGATTGCCAAAGCGCCGCAGCAGCCGATCATAAGAATCATGCGAAAATTAACAGATAATTTTTTCATGCTGCATTCTCCTGACTTCAGCGGGAAAATATCTGTTTTTGGTTCGCTTCCAGCCTTGAATCTTCGCGCAAATCCCAAAAAATCTTAAATTCCAGTTTTTCAACCTCCCGCTGCTGTTTATAACTGATTCGAAGCGTGGCTTGTTCCGGAATAATAATGTCGCTGTCAAGGTTCTTCAGAACCGACCTGAGGTGATTGCCGTTTTCTTTTACTGTGGCCAGAGCCTCCCCGATCTTATCGAACAGGTTCTTTGAACCGCCCGGGATATCTTCAGAAATCCGGTAGAGCTCGTTCTGATTGATATAGTTGATGGAATCACCGCAGGCCAGCCAATGAATCAGGGCTTCCCGGCTGAACCGCCATTCCCTTCCGATTTTGCGGGCGGGGACATGTTCCTCCCGCAATAATTTTATCAGCGTTTTTTCACTGACCCCTAAAAGCTCAATTGCTTGCTCAAGGTTTAAAATATCATGATCCATTGTGCGGTACAGCTCCTTTTTCATTACTGAAAACAGTATACCTCACTGTATCTTTGATGTCAATTATATCTGTATTTGGTTTACATTTAACAGCATATAATATCATTTTAACTATCTGTTGGCTGCTGTATTTTGGAACTGTTCACAGGGTGATCGGCGAAAACGGATACGAAAGGCGAATTGATTCCTGCCGGAAGCCTGCGGCTCAAACCATACGTCAAATGGGAGCATGAACGGTTTCAGCAAACCGCACCCGAAGAAAACAAATTAGCACTTGACAGATGATTTTTCATATACTATAATGCGATTATCTCTTTGCACTGCATATGAATCTACAGTACAAACTGAGCAGGCGATGAACCGTATGGTTTGTGGGGCTGGGCTGGCAACAGCAACAGATTGGATGATTTCACATCTGTGGGACAGTAGTATGTTCCATTGGTGTGTTTTTTTATACACTTTTTTGGGGCATAGACTGGATTAGTCAATGTAATCTTGACTTTATGAAGTGCCATAGAGCTATCTTATAACACGCTGAAAAGCGAATGGAGGTAACTTTTATGACAGAACGGAAAGACACAACGGTTATGACGGGCCTGACTGCGCAGCAGGCTGAAAAGCTTCAGACACAGTATGGTAAAAACGAACTGGCGGCACAGAAAAAGCAGAGCTTTTTCATTAAAACGCTCCATATTATCAGCGAACCCATGTTTCTGCTCTTAATTATTGCGGCAATCATTTACTTTATTTTGGGTGAACCCCGTGACGGCGCAATTATGCTGATCTTCGTGGTCGGCGTCATCAGCATTGACGTGATGCAGGAATGGAAAACCGACAAAACATTAAATGCCCTGAAGGATCTTTCTGCACCCCATATCACAGTGATTCGTGATGGGAAGGAACAGAGGATTGCCAGCTGTGATCTGGTTCCCGGAGACCTCATGATAATTGCGGAGGGGATTAAAATTCCTGCCGACGGTGAAGTGATAAAAGCAAACGACCTTTGTATTGACGAATCCTCGCTGACAGGGGAAGCGGAAGGCGTTTGGAAAGTTACGGCCGGCAATGCTGAACCAAGCTCCGATTATTGGCGCAAAGATTATTGCTATGCGGGTACACTGGTAACACAGGGCGGAGCCACAGTCCGTGTTGATAAAATCGGTTCTGCTACGGAATACGGCAAAATCGGTGCCAATGTTGCAGCCGCTCCCGAAAATCCAACTCCCTTGCAAAAACAGACAGCAAGCCTTGTGAAACTGTGTTCGGGGATCGCCGCGGTGCTTTTTGCACTCGTCGGCGTAATCACTTATTTTAATCTGCCCGACCATGCATTCGGCGCCAGAATGATCGAAAGTGTTTTATCCGGTATTACGCTTGCAATGGCAATGATACCGGAGGAATTTCCTGTTATTCTTACTGTGTTTCTATCCATGGGTGCGTGGAGGCTTGCGAAAAAACAGTCGCTTGTCCGCAAACTGCCCTCTGTGGAGACTTTGGGTGCGGTTTCCGTCCTTTGCGTTGATAAAACAGGGACAATTACCATGAATCAAATGTCAGTTCGCGACACATGGACGTTCAACGGCAATTTAAATGAGTTAACTGAAATTATGGGGCTTGGCTGTGAAACCGATGCTTACGATCCCATGGAAAAGGCAATGATTGCTTACTGTGAAGCGCAGGGTATCTGCAAAGACCACTTATTCGGCGGAGAACTGATTGCCGAATATTCTTTTACCAATGAACTGAAAATGATGGGGCATGTGTGGAAACACGATGGCGAGATCATTATCGCGGCCAAAGGCTCGCCTGAACGGATACTGACTGTTTGTAACCTCACTGATACGGAGCGGAAACAGGCAGAGGATAAAATTTTGGAAATGTCAATGCAGGGCCTGCGCGTTATTGCCGTCGGTGTGATGAAACCCGGCAGCGAGGCAGAGGTCCCTGCGGCTATCACTGAATGCAGGCTCACTTTCTGCGGCTTAGTCGGTCTTGCCGACCCACCGAGAGAGTCGGTAAAAGAGGATATCAAACGCTGCGCAAAGGCGGGCGTTCGCGTGGTCATGATTACAGGCGACAACGGGGTTACCGCAAGCTCCATTGCAAAGCAAATCGGTATGCCGAACTGCGAACATATCATTACAGGTGATGAACTGAACAAGATGAGCGATGAGGAGCTGCGTGACCGTGTTCGCAATGTAAGCATTTTTTCGCGAGTCGTTCCGGAGCATAAAATGCGGATTGTAAAAGCATTTAAAGATAACGGGGAGATTGTGGCCATGACTGGGGATGGCGTCAATGACGCCCCGGCCTTAAAATATGCGGACATCGGTGTTGCCATGGGGAAGCGCGGCTCGGAAGTATCCCGGGAAGCCGCGGATTTAATTTTAATGGATGATAATTTTTCCACGATTGTGGATACGATTCAGGATGGCCGAAGAATTTACGACAATATCCGGAAAGCGGTTGGCTATGTGTTCACCATCCATATTCCGATTGCTTTTTCCGCACTGCTTGCTCCGTTTCTGGGTATTAACCCTGCATGCCTATTGCTGCTGCCCCTGCACGTGGTGCTTTTGGAACTGATTATTGATCCGACATGCTCCGTTGTACTGGAACGCCAGCCCGCCGAACACAACATTATGGAGCGCAGCCCCCGCAATCCGAACGGGAAGATTTTGACTGCCGGAATCCTTTTCAAAAGTATTCTTCAGGGGCTGGCTGTATTTGCCGCATCCTTTGGAACCTACTTTGTGTTTCTACAGCAAAATCCCGACAATGCGGCGCTTGCCAGAACCATGGGCATTGCAATCATTATGCTTGCAAACCTGTTCCTGGTGCAGGTGAACAGCTCGGAATGTGATTTTGTCATTCAATCAATCACGCGTCTTGCAAAAGACAAGGTAATGTGGGCAGTAAATATCGGAACCATTGCCGGGCTGCTGATTATCCTTTATACCCCGCTCTGCCGGTTCTTAAAGTTTGCACCGCTGTCGGCCGGCCAGTTCTTCCTTGCGGTTGGTATCGCCGCTGTATCGGTGCTGTGGTATGAAATTGTGAAATTATTAAAATTGATTTGCCGAAAATCAGGTGAATAATAAGGAATTGAAAGAATATTTTGCGTCTTCTTTTTATCCTTTTTCTTGTCTTTCGAATACACTAATAAAAGAACCTGATTTTAACGATGGAGGCATTATCATGGAGATGAAAACATACCACTGTATGAACCCAAAAGAAAATCCTATGCCGGATTGGTTAAAATACCCGGCAAAAAAAAGCGAGGAAAAACATGAGGACCTTGTTCAGCAGTTTAAAAACAATCCGGACTCTTTTTTTCCGCCCATCATTCCACCTTCCAAACCGCACAGAAAATAAATTCATGCCGTCCTTCTTATTTAGGGCGGCATTGCTTTAATTGCAGTTGTTATCGCTCAGGAGCGGTATGAATTTTCATATTTAGAATGCTGATTTTAAAGTACGCCTTACGAGGCGTGCTTTTATGTTGTTAATAAAAATTCCTCTTTTAAAAAGGCCAATCCCCGCTGTTTCTCAGGCCGCACTATATAATTATTTTTTGTGTTATAATAAATAGTGAAAAGGGGTGCTCCAATGAATACAAAGTTAAAAGTATTGCTTGAGAGTAAACTAACGGTATACAAAGTTTGCTATCAGCAGGCGGAAAGTCAGAAAGACGATAAACGGATGGATCAGATTGAAACTTTCATAGATGAACTCCAAAAGGAAATTGACGATTTGAATTAATTTTAAGCGCGGACAGGCCGCGCTTTATTTTTTTGAATGCATATAACAGGTGAACATAAAATCCCCTGCCGGCTTTAAATAACCGGCGGGGGATTTTATGGTTTGGCAGGTACGGTGATGCGGTATCACGGACTGTGCGGAAGTCTTACACCCCAGCCTGCGGAATCTGTTGATCGGATGCTCTATTGTTTCGTTGTTGAGGCTCGCTTTACTGCCGAGAAGGCGCCGTTCGCGCTTAATGCAATGATTATCGCATTAAATGGAATCAGTGCGCCGGACGCCCACGTTAAAGTACCGGTAAAAAAGGTTGCGCCTAAAAGAAGTATTATGGCGATCAGGTAAGATACCCATTGCGTGGCAACATTTTTCAGGAACGGAAGAGTTTTAACAAACTGGGTAATCAGTGCCGTTGCTGCAGCGCAGCCTGCAAGAGTCGCCAGGATATCCCAGCTAAAAAAGTTATCCATTAATTCAATTCCTCCTACGGTATTCCTCGATCAGCCTTTTTACGGCTGAATAATTTAAAGATATTCACAATTTCCGAATAAGACGTAAATCTATTTTACGTTTCATCTATGGATCAATCCGGAAGCGGCTCCAGAGAAATTATGAATGATATGCTGCTATTTGGACGGATATGGGATTTTGTAATTCGATGGACCGTTCTTTGCAACCCGGCAATCATTTCTTCTAAGCCCCTCAATCAATACTGTATGACGAGTCGTTGCATCTGGTGCATCTTACAGCATTCGGTGAAAATAATATGGAAATGTATCTTGACAAATCAAGTAAACAGAATTATTAATCATGTATTAAACATGCTTAAATAATTTTATGGAGTGGCTGTATGAAAAATGAAGAGGGCAGAGAGCAGCAGAAAGCAGCTCATTGATATGGAACTGGATTTATTTTTGGGAGGAAAAGCATAAAATGAACTTGACAGAATATAGGAGCAGGGGGCTGCTTTCGGAAGATCATAACGGGGGATGTGTTCTGTTCGGGAAGGAACAGGCCGTAAAAGAATTGCTTTATGAATGAAAAATAAAAGGTAACGTTTATTAAAAATCAAGGCTTAGTAAAAACGGCCGCGGAGCAAGCGATAAAAGATGGTTTGCTTCGTGAATTTTTTTTGCCGCGGTATGCACCGTTTGGGCGTTTTTAAATATACTTTTAATAGAGTATTTTAAGGAAGAGCGGTGGAAATATCATGTCCTTTGGACTTGCACTTTCAGGAGGAGGAACAAAAGGAGCGGCACATGTCGGGGTTCTGCTGGCACTGGAAGAAGCCGGAATGCTTCCGTCTTCCATTGCCGGAACAAGCGCGGGGGCCCTCGTCGCCGGCCTTTATGCGGCGGGGAATTCTCCGCAATCATTAAAAGAAATTGTAACGGATATGTCAAACAGGGGATTGTACTATTTTGATGCGGATTTGCTCGGCGTGTTGAAGGCAGTGCCGCAGTTTTTGATTCATCATACGATTGAACTTACAGGATTTCTTAAGGGAAACCGAATTGAACGGCTTTTAAACAAATATTCAGGCGGTAAGAATATTAAAGAGGTTGGCCTGCGAACAATTCTTCCCGCAGTTGACATCAACAGCGGAAAGACGATTGTATATACGAATTCTTTGGCAAATGTTCCGCCGCTCAATGGAGCGGAGTGGAAAACCGACATCCTGCTCAGTGCGGCAATGCGGGCCAGCATGGCGGTTCCCGTTGTTTTTCAGCCCAAAATAATCGATGGGATGTGTCTGGTCGACGGAGGAGTAACCGATGTGCTGCCGGTTGACCTTTTAATTGCGGCGGGGGAAGCAAATGTTTTGGCTGTCGATCTTGCCAGCGAATATGAGACACCGAAAAAGCAGAATATCATCGATATTTCCACCCATTCTTTATCCATTATGAGCACACGGCTCAAAGAGTGCCGCTCGCATGGGGAAAGACTGCTTTTAAATCCGTCACTGCCGGAAGAATCGGGATTATTGATTTTTGAACAGATGGAAGCATGTATGAATGCGGGGTATGAAGCCGCAAAAGAGAATATTCCGGCGATTAAGGCTCTGTTTGCATAATCCGGTTGGAGCATTTGGCCTGCCAGGCTGCGCATGATTTTCATTGATCAGATACGGCATAAATCAAAAGACGCATCAGCGGTTATTCTGCCGGTGCGTCTTTTGATTTATGTGCTTTCATTAAATTCCGGCCTGCTTTTTGTGAGTGTCGGAGTGAACTTCAGACTGCGCTTTGCCCGCCTTTTGGGGAACGCGGGCAGCTTGCCGTGAATCGTTGCCGTTTTGGGTTTTATTTTTGGAATGGTCCTTGCTGCTGCCGGGATTTTTCTTGCTATTCTTATCACTGTTGTTATCATCGTCGCTGTCATTGTTGTTGCTGTCATCACTGCTGTCATCACTGTTATCTTTGCTGTTATCTTTGCTGTTGTCTTTGCTGTTGTTGCTGGTGTCGTTGGTCACTTCCGCTGCCGCAATTAATGCCAGCTGATCGCCGATCACATTAAAGAGAGCGCCTAAAACGTTTGCCTCGTCCGCACTGATTCCGCTTGCAATTTGGATTGCAACGGCCGTGCCGAGTGCGGCGAGTTTTTCCCCGCAACACTGTTTCATACCATTAACCCTGCAGTCATATTACCTTCAACTGCTTTCCTGTTTATTACGTGGAACCAGTTGTCGACATAGTCGGCTCTTCTGTTCTGATATTTTAAATAGTACGCTTGTTCCCACACGTCCATCGGAAGAATCGGCAGCAGGCGGGTTCGCAAAGAGCTTTCAATGAGGCTCTTTATTTTTCCGGCCGGTTTATTATTTCTGTTTCCCATGATGTTAAAATAAAAGCTATGAATGTAACCGCCTCCGCTGTTCCTTACTTCTGTGCGTATTTTGCAGGGAAGCAGGTCAAGTTGAGCCAGCAGCTCTTTCAGGCTCCATCGCTGATATTGCGGATAATCCTTTAACGCTTTGTTCCGGTTGCCAACATAAGCTTTCAGGTATTTGTCGCGGTGAATTTCCATTGTTTCCGCGTTAATATAGGGTTCAAGGGCATTATAATCATAGGGGAGTGGCATCAAATCAAAAGGATAGCGATCCTCCAAAACGCATCATCTCTTTACCTCAAATATTATATTATACGCTTTGGCTGTTAATTTTGCCAAAAGAAGGAAAATGAATTATTAATCGAATTTGAACCATAATAAAGTTAAGAGTTTTCACAGGTGGTGACAGGATGTTAAAACATAAAAACAAAATAAAAAAATTTTTCACGGCTTTTACCGTCGTTTTAGTGGAACTTGGGCTTATGGTGGCGGCAACGGCGGCTTTTATATCGGTGTTTAACTATGTGGATGCAAAGCGTGTAAAAATTCCCGTATCCGAAAATTCAGCGGTTTCGGCAATCTCCGCCCCGGTGTCCTCTGCGGCAGAATCAGCTTCTTCAACGCCATCCTCTGCGATTGCCGCTTCACAGGTTCGGCAGTGGGAGGACTGGAAGCTCGTTCTGGTGAATTATGACAATAAAATGCCGGATGATTACCAGCATACAATTGTACATGAATTTGATGTCGATATTGATTCCAGAATTGTGGAGCCCTACCGTGAAATGCATGATGCGGCGCTGAAAGACGGGATTAAGCTTTGGATTTCCTCTGCCTATCGCAGCCCTGAAAAACAGGGAAAGCTGTTTGAACAGGAAATACAGAATTACGCTAAAACGGGTCTGGATTATGTTGACGCTGTGGCAAAAGCGGAAAAATCCGTTGCACGGGCAGGCTACAGCGAACACAATTCCGGGCTTGCGATTGATTTAAATGGGGTTCTGGAAAACTTTGGGGGAACGCCGGCTTCCAACTGGCTGCAGAAGCATGCCGCTGAATACGGTTTTGTGATGCGTTATCCGCAGGATAAGCAGGAAATTACTCAAATTAAGTATGAACCGTGGCATTACCGCTATGTCGGGGTGGAAAACGCGAAAAAAATGAACACAATGCACATGTGCCTCGAGGAATATATTGACTATTTAAAGAAAAATCCGACTTTGGGCAATTGAATATTCCAATTCGATTTGGTATACTTATAAAGTTAACACAAAAACAAACGGTTTTCCAAAACGAGAGGGGTTTCACAATGCAGGAAAAAACAGTACGAACAAGGTTTGCGCCCAGTCCAACGGGTTTTATGCATGTTGGCAATCTGCGCACAGCCTTATATGAATATCTGATCGCAAAGTCGCTGGGCGGCACCTTTGTGCTACGCATCGAGGATACCGATCAGGAAAGGCTTGTTCCGGGTGCTGTTGAAATTATTTACGACACGCTGAAGCAGGTCGGTTTAAAACACGAGGAAGGCCCCGACATCGGCGGGGAATACGGCCCCTATGTGCAGAGCGAGCGCAAAGGCATTTATTTGCCCTATGCACAGCAGTTGATTCGGGAGGACAAGGCTTATTACTGCTTCTGTACCAAAGAGCGGCTGGAAGCCCTGCATACAGATACCCAGGACGGCGCCCCCGGCGGATACGACCGCCATTGCCGCAACCTTCCGAAAGAGGAAACGGAGCGGCTGCTGGATGCGGGTACGCCCTATGTGATCCGGCAGAAAATGCCCATCGAAGGTTCCACTACGTTCGAAGATGCGGTTTACGGCTCCATTACGATTGAAAACAGGGAATTGGAGGATCAGATTTTAATAAAGTCCGACGGATATCCCACCTATAATTTTGCGAATGTGATCGATGATCACCTTATGCATATTACTCATGTTGTGAGGGGCTGCGAGTACCTGACTTCCACCCCGAAGTATAATCTGCTTTACCAGGCCTTCGGCTGGGAGGTTCCCACCTATGTTCATTTACCCCTGATTATGGGAAAGAATGAAGACGGGAGCGTCTCAAAACTCTCCAAACGCCACGGTTCCACCGGATTTGCCGATTTGATCAAAGAAGGCTATCTGCCCCAGACAATTGTCAACTACATAGCACTTCTGGGCTGGTGCCCCAAAGAGAACCGTGAAGTTTTTACCCTGCCCGAGCTTGTGGAAAACTTCTCCATCGACGGCATCAGCAAATCGCCTGCTGTTTTTGATTACGACAAACTTACCTGGTTTAATGGCGAATATATCCGCGCCATGTCACAGGAAGAATTCATCTCCTGCGCCATGCCGTATTTTACACAGGTTTTCCCGGACGGGCAGCCGGAATGGCAGGTGCTTGCCTCCATCCTTCAGCCGCGCGTCACGAAGTTTACGCAGATTCCGGAGATGATCGCTTTCTTAAAGGATTTGCCGGATTACTCCGCCGATTTCTTTATCAATAAGAAGAGCAAAACCGATTTGGAAAATTCGGCGGTGATGCTGCAGGAAGCCATTGCCGTACTGGGGAATATCCAGGAATGGACAGTCGACGTGCTGCACGGCGCGCTGATTGAGCTTGCGCAAAAGCTGGAGGTTAAAAACGGGACGCTGCTCTGGCCGGTTCGCATTGCCGCGGCCGGAATGACGGTTACGCCGGGCGGCGCTATGGAAATTCTTGCAATCCTCGGCAAGCAGGAATCCATCCGGCGTCTTCATATCGGGCTTGAGAAATTAAAGGCATAAGGAGCGGACAAAATGAGTGACGAGATAAAAACAGTGGAAGAGACGGAAAACACGGGCAATTTTATCCACACCTTTATTGAGGAGGACATTGCTCCCGGCGGCCGGTTTGAAGGGGAAAAAGTGCACACCCGCTTTCCGCCCGAGCCGAATGGCTATTTGCACATTGGCCATGCGAAGGCGATCTGCATTGACTTTGGCACCGCTGAAAAATTCGGCGGCATGTGCAATCTGCGCATGGATGATACCAACCCGACAAAAGAGGATACTGAATATGTCGATGCCATTCAGGAAGATATCAAATGGCTCGGCTTTACATGGGATGACCGGTTTTATTACGCTTCGGACTACTTCCCGAAAATGTATGAATTTGCACAGAAGCTGATTCGGGAGGGGCTTGCGTACGTCTGCGAGCTGACCCCGGAACAAATGAAGGAAAACAGGGGGGATTTGACCCATCCGGCTGTCAGCCCGTACCGGGACAGGCCGGTTCAGGAAAGTTCCGATCTGTTTGAACGCATGAAAAGCGGAGAGTTTGAAGACGGCAGGATGACCCTGCGCGCAAAAATTGATCTGGCTTCCGGCAACTTTAATATGCGCGACCCGGTTATTTACCGTATCAACCATATGACGCACCACCGAACCGGCGAAACCTGGTGCATTTATCCTATGTATGACTTTGCCCACCCGATTGAGGACGCGATTGAGGGGATTACCCATTCGCTCTGCTCTTTGGAATTTGAAGACCACCGGCCGCTTTACGACTGGGTCATCAGTCATATCAATCTTCCTGCCAAACCAAGGCAGATTGAGTTTGCGCGCCTGGGGATCAATAATACTGTCATGAGCAAGCGCAAGCTTCGCCAGCTTGTCGAAAACCATTATGTCAGCGGCTGGGATGACCCCCGCATGCCCACTCTTTGCGGGCTGCGCCGCCGCGGATACACCCCGGCTTCCATCCGCAGCTTCTGTGAACGTATTGGTGTCGCGAAGGTGAACAGTACGGTGGAGTACAGCTTTTTAGAGCACTGCCTGCGCGAGGATCTGAATCAGAATGCACAGCGCACCATGGCGGTTTTGGAACCGGTCAAGCTGATTCTGACAAATTATCCGGAGGGTCAAACCGAGGACTTTGAAGTGGAAAATAATCCGGCCTGCCCGGAAGAAGGCACAAGAACCGTTTCCTTCTCCCGTGAACTTTGGATTGAACGGGAGGATTTCACCGAAGAGCCAGTGAAAGGCTATTTCCGTCTTTTCCCAGGCAATGAAGTGCGGCTGAAAACGACATATATTATTCGGTGCACCGGGTGTAAAAAGGATGAAAACGGCAATGTAATTGAGGTTTACGCCGAATACGATCCGCTTACCCGGGGCGGCAATGCGCCGGACGGCAGAAAAATTAAGGGCACCATTCACTGGGCGGATGCGAAAACAGCCATTGATGCCGAAGTCCGTCTTTATGACAGCCTGTTCACTGTGCCTGACCCGGAAGCCGGGGATTTCCTTACTGAGCTGAACCCGGATTCGCTCAAAGTCCTGACCGGCTGCAAGGTGGAACCGTCGCTTGCCAAAGCGGATATTGCGGAGTCCTACCAGTTTATGCGTCAGGGCTATTTCTGTCAGGACAACCGTGACAGCACGCCCGGGCATCTTGTGTTTAACCGTTCGGTTTCCTTAAAGGACAGTTTTAAGAAGAAATAATAAATAATAAAATAAGCTCGCTGCCATAAAAAGCAGTGAGCTTATTGTTTGCAGCGCCGCTGCCCGTTTGGTGGTTCATTGCCCGTAAATCCCCTGTACGGTGACTTCGCCGGAATAAACGGGGGCGAGTGTGCCGTCGTTCAAACACACGACCAGTTCACCCTCCGGGGAAATATCGACGGCGGTTCCCGCCATCTTTTTACCTTCGCGCGTAAATTCGACTTTTCGGTTCAGGGAAATGCAGAGCCGCTTATAATCAGCGAGCAAAGCATCCATACCGCTCGTTTTCTGCATTTCCAGCAGCAATTCAAATTCACGCAGGGTTTCCTGTAAAATTTCCGCGCGGAAAACAGGGCCTCCGGTCTCTATACGCAGCGAAGTTGCTTTTTGCTTTAATTCTTCGGGGAATGAGATATCATTTCCATTAATGCCGATTCCGACCACTACAAAATTGATCCGCTCCATTTCCGCCGCCATTTCGGTCAGAATTCCGCAGACTTTCCTGCTGCCGATTACAATATCGTTGGGCCACTTAATCATCGCCGCGCAGCCGGTGCGGGAGCGAATCGCGTTACATACCGCCAGACCAGCCAGCAGCGTCACGCTGGTTACCTGTACCGGGATAAAACCGGGGAGCAGAAGCAGGCTGAACCACAGCCCGGTGCCGGCGGGCGACGACCATGCGCGGCCAAGCCTGCCTTTTCCGCCGAGCTGCCGTTCCGCAATGAACAGGCTGCCGTTCGGCGCGCCGCGCAGCGCCTGCCGCTTTGCCTCCTCATTGGTCGAATCGATGCTGTCGGAATAATAAATCTTTCTCGCCAGAAATTTTGTATCCAGCCCGGCGGCAATCTCTTCTTCCGACAGAATGTCCGGGCGGGAAACGAGCCGGTAGCCCCGATTTGTAACAGATTGAATCTCATAGCCGGCATCCCGCAGGGAATTGATATTTTTCCATACAGCCGTGCGCGAAACGTTCAGGCGCACGCTCAGTTCCTCACCGGAAACGTAGCCGCCGCTGCTGCGCAGGCAGTTTAATATTTCTTCTTTTGTTGTCATTTAATTCACAGCCTTTACGAATGGTCATTTTTATTATAGCTTTTTTTATGCCTTTGCGGCAAGTAAATCTAAAAAATATATTGTCCATTGTCTTGTTTTGGTGATATACTATATATTGATAAGCTTAAAATTGGAATCAAAAGACGGGCTGTGATGATCATGAAACGTAAGAAAATATCAAATCGGAGCATGATCATTGTCATGACTCTTGTTCTGCTTGTTGTTACGCTTGCTGCAATTTCAGCTTCTTTACTTGACATTCCGCGGTATAATCCCGCTTATTCGAAGGTGATTGGCGAATATGACGTAAGCCGGCTGGGCACTGGATTTGGAAACGGAGAAGCTTATGCAATTGGCGCGAATTCCCAGGGAATGCCGATCTTTAAAAATCCGGATCAGGCTTTGCGGCAGGCTCTGATCGATTATCAGGAAGGGTTTCAGGCAATTCAGGCGGAATATCATCTGCTTCCAGTCAGTAAATACTATTGGAAGAAATACAAAATTTATGGCTGGCAGCTTACAACGGAAGATCAGGATATTCTGAAAGCGGGAAACCGTGTGTCCCAGTTTTTTGATATCTATGAAAACAGTTTCGGCTAAAAATCAGAGTCGATCAATAATTGTTAGAAAGTGAGGCGCGCCACATGGATGTCAGGCCCGGTGATATTTTACAGATGAAAAAAGCTCATCCGTGCGGGAGCAAAACCTTTCTGGTGCTCCGTTCCGGCATGGATTTTAAAATCCGATGCACCCAATGCGGCCATGAAATTATGGTGCCAAGGCTTAAATGCGAAAAAAATATAAAGAAAATCATCCGTGAAGATACTCAGCATGAATTGTAGCGATTCTTAATTTATAATTTTTTAACTGTAAATTAAGGAGAAAAATCATGTTTGAAAATTTAGAAGTATTTGAGAAGCGCTATGAGGAATTGAACCAGAAGCTTTATGACCCTTCGGTTCTGGCGGATCAGGCACTGTACACGGAATTGATGAAAGAACACAAAAACATCACTCCGATTGTTGAAAAATACCGCGAATATACGAAAGCCTGCGATTCAATGCGCGAAGCGCGCGAGCTTTTGGACGAGGGCGGTCTGGATAAAGATTTAAAGGAAATGGCGGATGAAGAGTTTCAGCAGGCCAAAGCGGATATCGACCGTTTTTCCGATGAATTAAAAATATTACTTCTTCCGCGCGACCCAAATGACGACAGGAATGTTATTGTCGAAATTCGCGGCGGCGCCGGTGGGGAAGAAGCTGCGTTATTTTCCGCCGTATTGTATCGCATGTACAGCATGTATGCGGTAATAAGAGGCTGGAAGACAGAAATTTTGAACGCGAACGAAACGGAACTTGGCGGATTTAAGGAAATAAGTTTTATGATAACGGGTGACGGCGCTTATTCCCGGTTAAAATATGAAAGCGGCGTTCACCGCGTTCAGCGTGTGCCTGAAACCGAAACGCAGGGAAGGGTTCACACCTCCACCGCCACGGTTGCGGTTCTGCCGGAAGCCGACGAGGTGGAAGTGGAAATTAATCCGAAGGATTTGCAGATCGACACATTCCGTTCCAGCGGTGCGGGCGGTCAGCATATCAACAAGACATCTTCCGCCATCCGCATTACGCACCTGCCAACGGGCACCGTCGTGGAATGCCAGGATGAGCGCAGCCAGTACAAGAATAAGGATAAAGCGATGAAGGTGCTGCGTTCCCGGCTTTATGAAGCCAAACTGGAGGAGCACGACGCGAAGATTGCCTCCGACCGCCGGTCCCAGGTCGGCACGGGCGACCGTTCCGAACGAATCCGCACGTATAATTATCCGCAGGGCCGTTTGACCGACCACCGGATCGGTTTAACAATTTATCGTCTGGATGAAATTTTAAATGGAAATATCGATGATGTAATTGATGCTTTGATTACAGCGGACAGAGCTGAAAAAATGCAAAATACAATCGATAATCAGTCGGAAGAGAGAGATTAATCAATGCAAACCCAGTTGTTGAATGCAAAGGATGAAGAAGCCATTCAAACCGCCGCCCGGATTCTGAAGAGCGGCGGTTTGGTCGGCATACCCACGGAAACGGTTTACGGGCTGGCCGCAAACGCATTGGACGGAAAAGCAGTCGCGCGCATTTTCGTCGCCAAGGGAAGACCGATGGATAATCCCCTGATCGTACATATTTCGGAATTTGATCAGATTTTCACTTTGGTGAAGCAGGTTCCGGAATCGGCCAAAAAACTGGCCGGGCAGTTTTGGCCCGGCCCGCTTACCATGATTCTGCCAAAGGCCGAAACCATTCCTGATGAGGTCAGCGCCGGGCTGGATACAGTTGCGGTGCGCTTTCCGTCACACCCTGTCGCCAGGGAGCTGATTACGGCGGCCGGTCTGCCGCTTGCGGCTCCGTCAGCCAACCTTTCCGGCCATCCCAGCCCGACCACCGCGGCTCACGTGATGAACGATCTTTCCGGCAAAATTGAGGCGGTGCTGGACGGAGGAGCCTGCGGAGTGGGTGTTGAGTCCACGGTGGTTACGCTTGCGACCAATCCTCCGCGCCTTTTACGCCCGGGCGGAATCACACTGGAGCAGCTTCGCAGTGTTCTCGGCACGGTCGAACTGGACAGCGCCGTGCTGAATCCGCTGGCGGAGGGTGTCCGTGCGGCGTCGCCCGGTATGAAATATAAACATTATTCGCCGAAAGCGAACGTGATTATTCTGGATGGCAGTTATGATGCATATAAAAGCTATGTAAATCGGCATAATACTCAGGGAACGGCCGCATTGTGCTATAATGGGGAAGACGAAGAATTAACGGTGCCCTCTGTTTGTTACGGCGACAGGCGGGATAGCGGCGAGCAGGCGCGAGAACTTTTTGACGCTCTGCGCAGGCTGGACGAAATGAACGCTAAAACTGTTTATGCGCGCTGCCCTGAGCCAAAGGGCGTGGGGCTTGCGGTGTACAACCGCCTGATTCGCGCGGCGGGATTCGAGGTGCTTCATCTTGCGTAAAATCGTAATCGGGCTGACCGGGCCCACGGGTGCGGGGAAGTCCACTGTGGCGGCTGCACTGGAAGCGGCCGGATGCACAATTATCGACGCGGATCGAATCGCCCGCGAGGTTGTCGCCTGGCCCCGGTGCATCGAGGAACTGAAAGAAGAGTACGGCGGCGATATTGTCGGGGAGAATGGCGTATTGGACCGGCATCTGCTGGCACAGCGCGCTTTTTCCACCCCGGAAAAAGCCGCCAGATTGAATGAAATAACTCATCCTAAGATTATGGATGAGGTACTTTCCAGAATTGAGCAGGAACAGAAGAAGGATGCGAAAGCAATTGTTTTGGACGCGGCGCTTCTGTTCGAAAGCGGCGGGGAACGCAATTGTGACACGACGATTGCCGTTGTTGCCCCCAAAGAATTGCGGCTTTCCCGTGTGATACAGCGTGACAGGATCCCGGAGGAACTGGTAAGAGCAAGAATCGGCGCACAGCAGGACGATTCTTATTATACGGAGCATGCGGACTATGTGTTTGACGGTGCGATTCCCATGAAAGATGTTCCCGCGGCTGCTCAAAAGCTTTTGGAGAAAATTATTGGAGAAATGCATGAAACGATTTAAAAAAACCGCGATTGCTGTTGCCGGTCTGGCAATACTGATTTTTATCGGATATTTTTTCTTGAATCACGGCTATGAGTATTTTATGAAAAAAGCGTATCCTCTGAAATATACTCAAATTGTTTCAAGAGAAGCTGCCGCCAATCATCTTGAGCCCGCTCTGGTTTATTCCGTAATCAAGGCGGAAAGCAATTTTGACGCGGATGCCGAGTCGCATGCCGGGGCCATTGGATTGATGCAGCTTACGCCGGATACGTTTGAGTGGCTGCAGACCAAACTGAAAAGTGACGCAAAGTATACGACAGAGGATCTGAAAGTACCGGAAATCAATATTCGTTACGGCTGTAAGTTTCTTTCGCTGCTGCTTGAAAGATATGATCAGAAAAGGACGGCGCTCAGCGCCTACAATGCCGGGATCGGCACAGTGAATTCGTGGCTGAAGGATGCCGGAATTTCTCAGGACGGTGTATCACTGGACCATATTCCATATGAGGAAACCAGAAAATATGTTGATGCTGTTTTAGAGAATTATGATAAATACAGTACACTGTACAAATTTAACAGTAAAGGAGAAAGCATCGGTGAGTAAAAAAATGGAGACGGAAGATGTTAAAAAATTAAAAGAGGAACTTCTGATTAACCGAAAAAACGGCTATTTTCAGGTTCCTGACGAAAAAGTCAAAAAGGCCGATCAGTTTTGTGAGGATTACAAGAGGTTTTTAAATCTTGGGAAAACTGAGCGTGAGGTGGTCGACTATTCCGTTAAAGTGGCCGAACAGGCTGGTTTTGTGCCGTATGACTTTGATAAACAATACCGGGCTGGGGATAAGGTCTATTACAATAACCGCGGCAAGGCCCTTATTCTTGCAGTAATCGGCAAAAATGGCTGTAAGAATGGTGTTCGAATCGCCGCAGCGCATATTGATTCGCCCCGACTTGATTTAAAGCCTCATCCGCTTTATGAAAAAGATGATATCGCGTGGTTTAAAACGCATTATTATGGCGGAATCAAAAAATATCAGTGGACCGCCATTCCGCTGTCCATGCATGGCCGCGTCGTATTAAAGGACGGTACAAAAGTGGACGTGCGCCTTGGTGAAGAAGAGGGCGAACCCCAGTTCTGCGTTACCGATCTGCTCCCGCATTTAAGTGCCGAGCAAATGGAGAAAAAACTTTCCAAGGCGATTGAGGGGGAAAACCTCAATATTGCCGTGGGCAGCTGGCCGGTCAGGGCGGATGAAGGGGATAATCTGGTTAAACTCAATATCATGAAGCTGATTCATGAAAAATACGGGATGACTGAGGAAGACTTTGTTTCCTCAGACTTCGAGTTTGTACCGGCATTTAAAGCGGCGGATATTGGATTTGACCGCAGCATGATCGGCGCTTACGGCCATGATGACAGGGTATGCGCCTATCCGGCGCTGATGGCGGTAATCAATACGAAAATCCCGGAAAGTACAGTGATTACCGTTTTAGCCGATAAGGAAGAAATCGGGAGCGACGGCAACACGGGTCTGAATTCCGAGTTCATGCATTATTTTATTGCGGATATGGCACAGTCCGAGGGCCTTGAAACGCGCCGTGTTCTGCGCAGGTCCAAGTGCCTTTCCGCCGACGTGGCGGCTGCTTTTGACCCGAATTATGCCAGTGCTTACGAGCCGACCAATTCCTGTTATATCAATAACGGAGTCGGTATGTCAAAGTACACCGGCGCAAGGGGAAAGAGCGGTTCCAGCGAGGCGAGTGCTGAGTTTGTGGCGGAGATCCGCAATATTTTCGAGCAGAATGATGTCCTTTGGCAAATCGGCGAACTGGGCAAAGTGGATGCCGGCGGCGGCGGGACGGTTGCGCTGTATATTGCGAATCTGGATATTGATGTTCTTGATGTCGGCGTGCCGGTTCTCTCCATGCATTCTCCGTTTGAAGTTGTTTCCAAACTGGATATTTATATGACCTATAAAGGAATTAAGGCATTTTATGAGGCAGTATAATCATTAAAGCAAAGTATTCAGCGTGAATATAAAACCAGCGGGCCCAAGCCGGGCCCGCTGGTTTTATATCTATATCGGCGCTTTTATCACCGGATATTCCCACTGTGTGCAGTCTGAAATTGCGGTTTGCGTTATCGCCGCAGGCTCACCTTATCAGGGCTCATTTTGTGCATGTGAACATTCAGGACCAGTCCGAATCCAAGGTACAAACAGGCGGCGGAGGAGCCCCCCGCGCTGAAAAACGGAAGCGTAACCCCCATGACGGGCAGCAGGTTCAGGCACATGCCAAGATTAAAGAGCGCCTGTGCGGCAATCATCCCGAAAAATCCAAAGCAGATGCAGCTGCCCATGCTGTCGCCGGATTTCCGCGCAATGCGCAGAGTTTTTAAAAGAAGGAGCAAAAGAAGCACCATAATCAGGGTACAGCCGATGAATCCAAGCTGTTCCCCCGCGACGGAAAAAATAAAATCGCTTTGCTGAACAGGGACCAGTCCTTTGCTTACCCGCGTCTGCGGGTTAAACAGTCCGCGCCCCCACAAACCGCCGCTGCCGATGGAGAGCTTGCCTTGAATTTGCTGTAAACCCTTGTCGAGCGGGTCGGTTTCCGGATGAAGGAAAATGGTAAACCGATTTATTTGGTAGTCCTTCAGCATATATTTCCATGCTAACGGGAACCCCACGGCGAGCGAGGCAAACACCACCATAAAGTACCTCAGCTGTACTCCCGCGCCGAACGACATGGCAATGAACATGCAAAAGAAAATTACCGCGGAGCCGTCGTCACCCTGAAAATGAACCAGCACAATCGGCACCGCCGCGTGGCACGCCAGCAGGATCACATGGGGCAGGGATTTGAGTAAATCACGTTCTTTCAATGCGAAGACATGCTTTGAAAATGTAAGAATAAACCCGATTTTCACCAGTTCGCTCGGCTGGAAGGTCATGCCGCCCGGCAACTGAATCCATGCCTTGGCGTTGATTCCGCCGCTGCTTGTCACCGATATCCCCTTGAGCTGGGTGTATACAATTAAAAACAGGCAGAATCCTGCCACAACATACCAAAAGTTTGCAATTTCCCGGTAATCAATGAGCGTGAAGAGAATCGCGCCCAAATATCCCATCACAATGGCAATCAGCTGTACGGTAAAATAAGACTTGCCCGAAGAACTGTTCGGCACCGTTTTGAGCAGCAAAAGGCTGTAAGCCGAAATTGACAGCATAAGCAGCCAATACAGCTTGTCCGTGCGCTTAATATAATCTAAAAATGATCTTAATGCCCTCATTATTTCACCTCTTAATCCTATTTATTATATTATGGATAGGCGCAACATGCAAGCAAATATAGCTGGAAGTTCAAAATAGACAGAAGTGTCTCCCCGTTCGCGCGTACGTAAATAATTAAGAAATAAATTCTAAAATGTTATTTCAATGATTTTGCATCATAATATTCATGGCGAGTTTACAGTGAAGGATGCAGCCGGTGTTTATATGTATTCTCAGCGAAGCGCGAATTTATGATAAATTGCCTGCCTACATTCAGCCGTGTCTTCAATAAAAATAAAATCTTCCCCTTCTTCTTGTTCATTTCCATTTTAAAATATGATATAATTTTATCATATTTATTTGTTAGGAGAATGCATCAATGCTCACGGACATCGAAATAGCACAACGGGCAAAGCTGGTGCCGATTGCTCAGATTGCTTCCGAACTCGGAATTCAGGAGGAGGAGCTCGAGCCATATGGCCGCTTTAAAGCAAAGCTGAACGACTCCCTCTACAACAGGCTTGCCGCAAAAAAAGACGGCAAACTGATTCTTGTTACCGCCATTAATCCGACCCCGGCCGGGGAAGGGAAGACCACCACCACGGCCGGTTTGGGCGAGGCGATGAAAAAAATCGGCAGGAGCGCGGTGATCGCCCTGCGGGAGCCGAGCCTTGGCCCGGTGTTCGGAATCAAAGGCGGTGCGGCGGGCGGCGGCTACGCCCAGGTGGTGCCAATGGAGGACATCAACCTGCATTTTACCGGAGATTTTCACGCGATTACCTCGGCAAACAACCTGCTTTGCGCTATGCTGGACAACCATATGCAGCAGGGCAACACTCTTCAAATTGATCCAAGAAGGGTTTTAATCAAACGCTGCCTGGATATGAATGACCGCGCGCTGCGGAACATTGTTATCGGCCTCGGCGGCAAAATCAACGGAGTCCCGCGTGAGGACGGGTTCTGCATTACCGTGGCGACGGAAATTATGGCCATTTTCTGCCTCGCCTCGGATTTAATCGATTTGAAAAACCGGCTCGGGAAGATTCTGGTGGCGTATACCTGTTCCGGCGCACCGGTTTACGCACGTGATTTAAAGGCGCAGGGTGCGATGGCCGCTCTTTTGAAGGATGCGGTCAAGCCTAATCTGGTGCAAACCCTGGAAGGCACGCCTGTTATTATGCACGGCGGCCCGTTTGCCAATATTGCCCACGGATGCAACTCCGTGCGGGCAACGCGGCTTGCACTCAAGCTCGCCGACTACTGTATTACCGAGGCAGGCTTCGGTTCCGACCTTGGCGCGGAAAAGTTCATGGATATTAAATGCCGCTTGGCCGGGCTAAAACCGAATGCGGTTGTTCTGGTCGCGACCGCGCGGGCGCTGAAATACAATGGCGGCGTACCGAAGAGCCTGACGGCAGAGGAAAATCTTGACGCGCTGAAAAAGGGAATCGTCAATTTGGGCGCTCATATCTCCAATATGAAAAAATTCGGGGTTCCGGTTGTGGTGGCAATTAACCGTTTCCTGAGTGATTCCGACGCCGAGCTTGCTTTTATCGAAAACTACTGCCGTGAAAACGGTGCGGATTTTGCCCTTTCCGAAGTGTTTGCCAAAGGTGGGGAAGGCGGAATGGATCTGGCTGAAAAAGTTTGCGCAGCCGCTGAAAAGCCGACCGGATTCCACCCGATTTACTCCGCGGAAGATTCGATCAAACAGAAAATTGAAACCATTGCCGGGGAGATTTACGGTGCAGACGGGGTTTCCTATACCGCTCAGGCGGAAAAGTCCATCAAGGAGATTGAAGCCCTCGGCGGGGACAAGCTTCCCGTTTGTATTGCGAAGACGCAGTATTCTCTTTCGGATAATGCCGCGCTTTTGGGCAGGCCGACCGGATTTTGCATTACTATCCGCGACCTGCGCCTGTCAAATGGAGCCGGGTTTGTCGTTGCCTACGCGGGGGACATTATGACCATGCCGGGTTTGCCGAAGGTTCCCTGCGCGGAGCAGATCGATGTGGATGCGGACGGAAAAATTTCAGGATTATTTTAATGATTTCGGGTGACTGTATGCAGGAAATTATCACAGCTTCGCCGCAGGAAACGGAAGCGCTCGGCGCAAGGCTTGCGTCGCGGCTTGGCGGCGGCGAGGTGATCGCTCTTTTCGGCGGCATGGGAATGGGCAAGACCGCTTTTACGCGCGGGCTGGCCCGGGGCCTTGGAATTGAAGACGGTGTTTCCAGCCCGACTTTCGCGCTGATCCACGAATATCACGGCAGGCTTCCGGTTTATCACTTCGACATGTTTCGCGTGACGGACTGGGACGATCTGTACTCCACCGGCTTTTTTGATTATTTGGAAAGCGGCGGGGTTCTGGTGATTGAATGGAGTGAAAACATTGAATCCGCGCTTCCTCAGGATGCGGTGCGCATCACAATCCGGCGGGGCGCGGGGGAAGATGAGCGTATTTTTCAGATTGAGGGGATGGACTTATGAGGATACTGGCGATTGATTCTTCTGCGACCGCCGCTTCCGCCGCTTTGGTGGAAGACGGAAAGGTACTGGGCGAGTTCTATATTAACACGCGTCTGACACACAGCCAGACCCTTATGCCCATGATTGATTATGTGCTGAAGTGTACCCGCGCCGAACTCTCCGGCGTCGATTTATTTGCGGTTTCCGCCGGGCCGGGTTCCTTTACGGGAATTCGCATCGGCGTAGCCAGCATCAAGGGGCTTGCCATGGCGCAGCACAAGCCCTGTGTGGGTGTTTCCACACTGGAAGCCATCGCACGCAATCTGGAACACCTTGAGGGAACCGTTTGCGCCGTGATGGACGCGCGCTGCCAGCAGGTTTATAACGCGGTTTTTGCCGCCCGCCACGGCTGCCTGGAGCGCATTACTCCGGACCGCGCTCTGTCAATGGAGGCGCTTGCGAAAGAATGCGAAAATTATACAAAGCCGTTGTTTCTTGTTGGAGATGGCGCAAAGTTGTGCTATAATAGTCAATGGTTTCAAAACATAAGCGTCGTTTTGCCGCCTGAACCGCTGATTTATCAGCGTGCGTGCGGCGTTGCAAAGTCGGCGCTTACGGCTTATGAGCGGGGCGGAGCGGTTACTCCCGCGGCTCTGATGCCGATTTATCTGCGTCTGCCGCAGGCAGAACGCGAGTTAAAAAAACGTTTAAAAGGAGAAGAAAAATGATCGCTTTAGGGGCCGACCACGGCGGAGTGCTTTTAAAAGAAGCAATTAAAAAATATCTTGATTCTGAGAAAATTGCCTATCAGGATTTTGGCACATTTGATGAAACATCCATCGATTACGCGCCAATCGCGTCGAAAGTGGCGCACAGTATCATAAACGGGGAGTTCGAAAGGGGCATTCTGTGCTGTGGTACGGGAATCGGTATGAGCATTGCGGCGAACAAAGTGAAGGGAATCCGCGCCGCGGTGTGTGCAAACGAATTTTGCGCTGAAATGACGCGGCGTCATAATAATGCAAATATCCTCTGCCTTGGCGGAAGGGTTATTAATGAGGAGCAGGCGGTATCGTTTGCAAAAATCTTCATTGAAACACCTTTTGAAGGCGGGCGCCATCAGCGCCGTGTTGATGAAATTGCCGCAATTGAGCGCGGCGAGCTGTAAAACCTGCGGCGCGTGCACGCAAGAAATGTAATTTGTTGAAAATTAAAATATGGAGGCTGTTTAATGGACAAACAGGTATTCGTTATGGACCACCCGCTGATTCAGCATAAGCTCACTTTTTTACGCGATAAAAATACAGGCTCAAAGGAATTTCGCGCGCTCGTCAGTGAAATTGCAATGCTGATGTGCTATGAAGCAACCAGGGACTTGCCCCTGCAGGAAACCACGATTGAAACTCCGATGGGTGAAGCAAAAACCAAGGTGATTGCCGGAAGGAAACTTGCGTTTGTTCCAATTTTAAGAGCGGGACTTGGTATGGTTGACGGTGTACTTGAAATGGTTCCGGCCGCAAAAGTCGGCCACATCGGCCTTTACCGTAATCATGATACCCTTCAGCCGGTGGAATATTACAGTAAACTGCCGCTTGACATTAACGAGCGTGAGGTCATTGTACTTGACCCAATGCTCGCTACCGGCGGTTCCGCAATCGACGCCATCACCACAATCAAACGTAGCAATCCGAAAAGCATCAAGTTTATGTGCATTATTGCAGCCCCGGAAGGGATTAAGGCGCTGACTGAAGCTCATCCCGATGTTCAGCTTTACTGTGCCGCTGTTGACGATCACCTGAACGAGATCGGATACATTGTACCGGGCCTCGGCGACGCGGGCGACCGTATTTTCGGTACGCTTTAATTAATAATTATCCTGTATAAAAGCAGCAAAACACCGGGCCGTGGGCCCGGGGGTTTGCGTGG
>JAEWBE010000061.1 GCA_023391275.1 Bacillota bacterium
ACGCACATGAACAATCAGCGTATTCATCCCGCAGTTTTTTGCCCCGGTGATAATAGTGTCGAATTTTTTCTGAAATGCTTTTTCACTCTTATCGTTTTCTTTACTCATATCAAGGCTCATGAACGGTACCCAGACCGCGCGCATCTCCCCCGTGGAAACAGTATTCACCGCGGCGGCGGCCGGACCTGAAACAGCGGCGGAGTTCACCAGCGCTGATGTTGTGGCGCTGTTTTCAGAATTTGCTTCTGACGAAGTATTCCTTGGCGCACGGCCAAAATTAATTGCCATTGTAATGGCGATGGCTGCGACTAAAAGACAGGCGCACACCAGGATACTATGCCGGTTAAATAATTTGATTACCATACAATCATTCCTTCCGAATAAAAATTCTTCTTTTTTATTTGACACAGGCATTAGAATCGTGTAGGATACTGATAACAGAAACAAGGGAGGTTAACATGATGTTCTTCATAATTGGAATCACGAACGGCTCAAACGACCTTGGCACGCGCAAATGCAAGGCGTTTTCCTGCTGCGGCAGTTTCGGAACAATGGCTGCGGTTACCTGTACATTTCAACAGTTTACACTGTTTTTTATTCCGATTTTTCGCTTTGGCAAGCAGTACTTTGTCACCTGCCTTAACTGCGGTACGGTGTACGAAATGACAAAAGCGGAAGGTCAGCGCATTGCGCGGGATTATTCCGCTGAAATCAACCCCGAACAGCTTTTTGTTGTGCAGGGTACGAGCAGGAAAACCTGCCCCGGCTGTAACAGCGCGATTGACCCGAATGCACGGTACTGCCCTAACTGCGGCACCCGATTATTTTAACGGCGGTGTAAGACATGCCTTATTATATATATTGTTTTTATTTTCTGATTATTATTAATTTGATTGCCATTGTCCTGACGGTGAGCGATAAACGCCGTGCGATTGCACATCGCTGGCGTATCCCCGAAAGCACGCTTCTGCTTGCAGCGGCACTCGGCGGCTCACCTGCCATGCTGATTACAATGAAGCTGATCCGTCACAAAACGCAGCATAAAAAATTTATGTTTGGCATTCCTGCCATCATGATTTTACAGGCGGCAGCGATATTTTTTATTTTTAGATGAGCAAAGGAGCAGGTCGTCCGGAATAAAACCGGACGGCCTGCTCCTTTAAAAAGCGTAATTATACGGCTGCTATAAGTCAATTCAGCCAAAAATCATACCGTATGTGTTGAATGCTCTTTTCTGTTGAGAAGGTACATGCTCACGGCCCCTGCCAATACAAAAAGCGCCATAAGCAGCCAGGAAATAAAATAGTTTGTAATAGAAATAACATGCCCCATAATAAGCGGCCCCAGTGCACGGGCTGTTCCCTGCATGAACATGGAAATTGAGTTAATTCTGCCAAGATGAGCGGCAGGAGAGTGGTCTGCAATAAAAGCGCCCGTATTGATTGTAACTATAATTTCTCCGAAGGTGAAGACCGCGCCGGCCAGCATGAAAAGCGGCATACTTTTCACAAATGCAAAAAAAGAAAAAGCTCCAAAATATAAAATACCTCCGCCTGAGATTACGGCAAGCGGATGAAATTTTCTTGTCAGCCACGTTAAAAGCGGAGTGCAGGTGGTAACAATGACAGGATTCACTACATTCAAAAAGCTGTAAAAGCGTGCGCCGCTTTCACCGTACAGGTCGCCGAATTGGAGCGGCAGCATAAAGCTCCATTGGGTATAGGTAAAATCATATGAAAACATGAACACAATGAAGAAGAACAATATCGGCACAGTTTGCAGCACGCGAAAAACAGATATATTTTTGCCGGGGCTTTTGCATCCCTCCGCGTAATTTTCATTTTGCCGTCTGTTTCCAGGTTCTTTGACAAATGAGGCAATCAAAAATGAGGAGACCAATGTTGTTGCCGCGTCGAGGATAAACAAAAGCTGCAAATGGTTTGTAAACAGCAGTCCTCCGATGAGCGGGCTGACTGACATACCGATATTTATTCCGAGATAGAGAATGGAAAAGGATGCTTTGCGATTTTCCGGGGTTGTAAGTTCCGCAACCATAGCTTGATAGGCCGGAGACGCTGCTACGAATAAATCCGACGCAATTACGATAAAAGCAAGCATGGCATGGCTTCTTGTAATTCCACACATAAAATAGGAAACGGAGCCCAGAATCTGGCATGAAACCAATACCTTTTTTCGGCCGACCGCATCAATGAGCTTGCCGCCTAAAAGCAGGCATGGTGCCTGAGACAATATTAAAAAAGCGGAAAAAGTGCCTGCTTCTGTCTTGGACATGCCTAATTTCTGAGTAAGAATAAGTGTCAGAAGGGGAAGAATAAAACTGCCCAGGCAGTTAATAACCCGTGCCCCAAACAATATGTATATCTCCTTTGGCAAGCCTTCGTAGGTGGTAAAATGCCCGATGGTTCTGAATTTCATAATTGCTCCTAATCTCAATGATAATTTGAATATGACGCATTGTTCTTTATTTTTCATTCCCTGTCCGAACAGAAAACAAAGTGAACTCATAGGGAGCTGTTCCCTTAGCCGGCTGTGCATGTGCACTACAAAAATCAGCAATTTGCCTGTGCAGAGCCACCGCATCCTGTTTGCTCAGATAAAGTACACCTGTGGAAAAGTCGCCTGTATCTGGGGTTTTGGGCACACCGGCTGCGTCAAATGCTTCAATCACATCGGCCCAGTGATTAAAATTATCGTTTATATGGTTTTGCAGTACTGCCCGCCGGGCGCCTGCCGCTTCAGGGGGAAGTTTATCCAAACTGATATTTACATCAACCGCCTTATAAAATTTTGCCGTAAAGCCATGAATTTGTTCTGTGCGTACAAGTTTTACAAGGCCAATCGCTTCCAGTACCGAAAGATGGTGCCCTGCACTGGAGGGTGCAATTCCAAGTGCATCGGCTAACTGTTTTGCGGTCATCCCGTCCGGAATACGCCCTAATGTAAATAAAATTCTTTGGCGTAAAGGATGCATATAAGTTCTCAATTCTTTCTCAGTTGTCAGATATAACGTCTTGCGTTCCATATTGACCTCCATCATAACAATACTTGGTATGATTAAATTATAACATAACATAAATTGTTATGTCAAGACAATTGAATTTAATTTTGAAATTGATATTGATTCCATATAAAATATGAATAAATGGTTGATAATCAGCTTCTCCATTCTACATGGTACACATAAAAAGCGGCGTCGGTTTTAAACCGACGCCGCTTGCCAGACAATTATATCAATATTATTTTACAACGATATTGACCAATTTTCCGGGAACATAAATCTCTTTGATAATATTCTTACCGCTAAGTTCTGCGGCGATTTTTTCGTCGGCTTTGGCGGCTTCAATTGCAAAGTCCTTGGAAATATCCGTTGCAACCGTAAGGCGTGCACGCACCTTGCCGTTAACCTGCACCACAATTTCAATGCTGTCTTCCCTGCATTTTGTTTCGTCGTACTCCGGCCATTTTTGCTGGCAAGCCAGACCGCCGCCGTATTTCATTTCATCCCACAGTTCTTCCGTTACATGAGGGGCAAACGGATTCAACAAAACGGTATAAATTTTCAGTTCATCCAGTGTAATAGAACCGGCATCCGAAATATCATTCAGCAAAGCCATAAGCGTTGCAATAGCGGTGTTGAACTTAAGGTTTTCAATATCTTCGCCGACTTTTTTAATTGCCTTATGGAAAGCAACTTCAAGGCTCTTGCGAATTCCCTTTTCATTGCTCATCGAATTCTGTAAATTCCAGTAGCGTTCCACAAAACGGCGGCAGCCCTTAATACCGGCCGAACTCCACGGAGCGGCTTTTTCGAAGTCGCCGATAAACATTTCGTAAAGACGCATGGTGTCCGCGCCGTACTCCCTGACAATTTCGTCCGGGTTGACGACATTGCCGCGGGACTTGCTCATTTTTTCGCCGTTCTCACCCAGAATCATGCCGTGGCTGGTGCGTTTCGCATACGGTTCCGGAGTCGGAACCTCACCGATGTCATAAAGGAATTTATGCCAGAAACGGCTGTAAAGCAGATGCAGGGTGGTATGTTCCATGCCGCCGTTGTACCAGTCAACCGGCGCCCAGTACTTCAGAGCGTCTTTCCCGGCAAACGCTTCCTTGTTATGAGGATCCATGTAACGCAGGAAGTACCAGGAGGAACCCGCCCATTGGGGCATGGTGTCGGTTTCACGTTTCGCTTTGCCGCCGCAGTGTGGGCAGGTGGTTTCCACCCAGTCGGTCATATGAGCAAGCGGGGATTCCCCGTTGTCGGTCGGTTCATAGGATTTTACCTCGGGCAGCCGGAGCGGCAGTTCACTTTCCGGAAGCGCCACATACCCGCATTTTTCGCAGTAGACGATAGGAATCGGTTCACCCCAATAGCGCTGACGGGAGAACACCCAGTCGCGCAGTTTGAAGTTTACCTTGAAACGGCCGATTTCCTTTTCGGTTAAGAATTCAGTGATCTTCTTTTTAGCTTCCTCCACGGTCAGGCCGTTCAGAATCCCAGAATTCACCATAACCCCAGTTGCACAGTCAGTGAAAGCTTCTTTCTGAACATCGCCGCCCTGAACCACTTCAATAATCGGAAGATCAAATTTCTTTGCAAATTCCCAGTCGCGGGTATCATGCGCCGGAACAGCCATAATTGCGCCCGTCCCATAAGAAACGAGAACGTAATCCGAAATAAAGATTGGAATTTCTTTTTCGGTTACGGGGTTGATGGCAGAAACGCCGTCAAGGCGGACGCCTGTTTTATCTTTTGCCACTTCGGTGCGTTCAAAGTCAGATTTTTTTGCAGCCTCATTCTGATAGGCCCGGATCTCATCAATATTATGGAGCTTGTCCGCCCATTTTTCAATGATCGGATGCTCCGGTGAAACAACCATATAAGTCGCGCCATAGAGCGTGTCCGGCCGGGTAGTATAGACAGTAAGCCGGTCCCCGGCGGTGGTTGAAAAATCAACCTCCGCGCCGGTGGAACGGCCAATCCAGTTGATTTGCTGCGATTTGACGCGATCCGGGTAATCAACAAGGGCAAGGTCATCAATCAGACGCTGCGCGTAATCGGTAATTTTAAGCATCCACTGGGATTTTACTTTATGCACGACCTCACTGCCACAGCGCTCGCAGACGCCGTTGACCACTTCTTCGTTGGCAAGAACGCATTTGCAGGAAGTGCACCAGTTCACGGCCATTTCTTTTTTATAGGCAAGGCCATGTTTGAACAATTGAAGAAAAATCCACTGCGTCCATTTATAATACTCCGGGTCGGTGGTATTGATTTCACGCGACCAGTCAAAGGAAATACCCAGCGACTGGAGCTGCTGCTTGAAGCGGGCAATATTCTTTTTTGTTACCTCTGCGGGATGGACATGGTTTTTGATGGCAAAATTTTCGGTGGGCAGGCCGAACGCGTCCCAGCCGATTGGATAAAGCACATTGTATCCCTGAAGGCGCCGCTTGCGCGCAACAATATCGATTGCCGTATAGGAGCGCGGATGACCCACGTGAAGGCCCTGCCCGGACGGGTAGGGGAATTCAATCAGCGCGTAGTACTTCGGTTTATCGGAAGTATTGGAGGCGTGAAAAACGCCGGCCTCTTCCCATGTGTCCTGCCATTTTTTTTCAATTGGGTTGTGATCGTATTTCATTATTTCCTTCGCTCCTATATTCTTTCATTCTCACTCAGATGTTCATTCTATAATACCCGGTATTAAAACGGCTTCTCCGTCCTGCCACAGGCGGTCCAGGTCGTAAAACTGACGTGATTCGGCGGTAAAAACATGAACGATTACATTTCCGTAGTCCAAGATGACCCACGAGTTGGAACGATAGCCTTCGGTGTGCACCGGGTTGACATCGAATTGCTTCAGTTTAAACTCAACCTCATCCGCAAGTGATTTTACATGGGTATTGCTCGTGCCGGTCGCAATTACAAAATAATCCGCAAGAATTGAAATATCTTTAATGCCGATAACTTTCAGGTTCAGCGCTTTTTTATCGTCTAAAATTTTCACAGCTTCTGTCGCAAGTTCAAGTGAAGTCATTCTCAACAACCTTTCATTTAATAATTTATTTATACATCAACACCACCTGATTATAGGCGGCAATTGTGTCCGGATGAATCGGCCGGTAACTGGCCGCAAGATCCTTGATGTTAAAGGTCATCCCCTCAACCATGGCTTCCTCAAGGCTGACATTCGCAGCCCTGCGCATATTTTCCACTCCGGGATAGTCCCTGTCGGCCGAAATGAAGTCCGCGATAAAGATCACTTTTTCCAGAAAGCTCATGTTCTCCCGTGCGGTAGTGTGGTAGCGCACAGAGTCCAGAATCTCCCGGTCGCTGATACCAAGCTCAGCTTCAAGGAACGCGGCGCCGAGCATGGCGTGCCAAAGCTTTGGCGCTCTGCGCTCCACATCGCTTAAAACAATATCATAACGCGTCATCATTTTCAACTGCTCCTCCGGCGGCGTATCCTTCATAATGTCATGAAGGATGCCGGCAACGGCGGCCTTTTGCTCATTTGCGTCGTATTTTTTAGCAAGGTTCACGGCGGATTCGCTGACGCACACGGAATGATAAAATCTTTTTTCACCTAAAAACGGTCTTATAATTTCCTGATAAGATTCTATACTTTTCATTTTCCACGCTCCAAATACAAATTATTTTTCCTGATGTAGTCCTCAACCGCGGGCGGCACAAGACCGGATATGCTTTCTCCGTTTTGAACGGCACGGCGGACCATAGTGGAGGAAATTGGAAGGTAGTCAATGTCTTTAATCATAGTTCTTGCACCCATCCGCTCCAAACGGCGGGCATGATTTTGTAAGGACTGCAGGCCTTGCGTGCTGCGCGGTGCTGCACAAAGAATTGCAAGAGAATAAATGATCTGCGGCTTGTACCAGCTTTGGATTGTTACAAACATATCTTCGCCGGTAATCAGATAAAACTCGGAACTCGGATTCTCTTTTTTCAGTTTCATCAGCGTTTCGGCGGTATAACTGGGGCCTTCGCGCCGGATTTCCAAATCGCTTACTTCAAAAATTTCGTCCTGCGAGGCCAGTCTGCACATGGCGAGCCTGTCCTGTGCCGAAGCAAGGTCAGGCGGCTGCTTATGCGGCGGCACACGGGTGGGAATCAAAAGAACCCGGTCAATGCCAAGAAGCCGCGCAAACTGTTTTGCAAGATGAATGTGGCCGTTGTGAATCGGATTAAAAGTTCCGCCATAAACTGCAATTTTCCGCATTGTTTCCTCTTTGATCATATTATACTATATCATATTACTTTTTCGACGCTTTGGGAAGAGCAATTTTGGGTTCTTTTGGGTTTTTGCGGTACAGCACAAATTTTGATCCGATGACCTGAACCACTTCAGACTGCGTCTGTTCCGCCACCTGCTCGGCCGCCTCTTTCGAAGAAACCGGCGCGGTTTCCAGCACTTTGGCCTTAATGAGTTCCCGCGCTGTAAGGGCATCGTCCGCCTGTTTGATAATATCCGAGCCAATACCGGATTTGCCGACCATTAATATGGTGTCAATCTCGTTCGCAAGGGAACGCAGAAACGCACGTTGTTTGCTTGTTAACATAAATGATTCTCCTTTGTTGTTTGTAACCTGGCTGCCAGTTCGGCAAGCGCGCGCCCCCGGTGGCTGATGCCGTCTTTTTCCCGGGCGCTCAGTTCGCCGAAGGATTTTCCGCCCACAAGAAAAACCGGGTCATAGCCAAACCCGCCGTTTCCCTGCGGAGCAAAGGCAATGGTACCGGGGCACTCCCCCTGCACGTCAATCCGGTCGCCGTTCGGGTAAACACAGCAAATGGTGCACACAAATTTCGCCGTCCGTTTTTCCGCCGGAACATCCTTCAGGTTTTTCAATAGTTTCTGAATCCGGTCCATATCGCTTGCACCTTCCCCCGCGTAGCGCGCGGAATAAACCCCCGGCGCTCCGTGCAGGGCGTCCACCATCAGCCCGGAATCATCAGCCACCGCGGGCATTCCGGTTTGGCGGCAGGCCGCGTCCGCTTTTAAAAAAGCATTTTCGGCAAAAGTGGTTCCCGTTTCCTCGACCTCATCCAGTTCCGCTGTAACAACATCAATCTTTAGCGGAGCTAAGATTCGCTGAAGCTCTTTTCGTTTATTCTGATTATGCGTTGCAATTACAAATGTAGTCATAAGTTCCCTCTATCTGGCAAATAACGCCGCAGCAAATTCGTCGGCGTTAAATGGCTGAAGGTCGTCGACCTGTTCCCCCACACCGATAAATTTCACCGGCATATCCAAGTCCTCCCGCACCGCAAGCACAACACCGCCGCGCGCGGTTCCGTCAAGCTTGGTGAGTACGATACCGGTAATTCCCGCAGCATTTTTAAATTCGCGCGCCTGATTCACCGCGTTCTGGCCGGTTGTCGCATCCAGCACCAAAAGTACTTCTTTATCCGCTCCCGGCAGCTCCCGGTCAATCACTCGATTGATTTTAGAAAGTTCGTCCATTAAATACTTCTTGTTATGGAGCCGGCCGGCTGTGTCGCAAATGACAACATCGGTTCCCCGGGCTTTCGCCGCGGCAATGGAATCATATACAACGGACGCGGGATCGCTGCCCTCCGCCTGTTTGATAAGATCCGCTCCGGAACGCTGCGCCCAAACCTCAAGCTGATCGATGGCGGCGGCACGGAAAGTGTCCGCCGCACCCAAAATAACTTTTTTATTTTCTTTCACCAGTTTTGATGCAATTTTGCCGATGGTTGTGGTCTTACCCACACCGTTCACGCCGATGACGAGAATAATCGAAGGCTTTGACCCGATGTGCAGTTCCTCGCCGCCTCTGAGCATATCCGCAACGGTATCACGGAGCATATTAAAGATTTCAGTCGGGTCGGTAACGCCCTTCTCTTTTACTTTTTGGCGCAGCACGTCACAGATGCGTTCCGCGGTGTGCACTCCGACATCCCCCATGACGAGCAACTCTTCCAGCTGCTCAAAGAGCGATTCGTCAATTTGGGTAAAGGAATTCAGCATGGTGTCAACCGACTTGCTCATGCTTTCCCTCGTTTTTTTCAATCCTTCTTTAATTTTTGCAAATAAGCCCATTCAAGATTCTCCTTTATCGGTATCAGTGTTCTTCTTTCATACCCAGCTTGGATTCCAATTCTGAAATGCGCAGTTCAAGCAGTTTGGAAACGCCTTCATCCTGCATGGTCACGCCGTAGAGTACATCGGCTTCCTCCATGCTGCCCCGGCGGTGGGTAATAACGATATACTGGGTGTTTCGATTCATCCGGCGCAGGTAGGAGGCAAAACGATCAACATTGACGTCGTCGAGCGCCGCTTCGATTTCATCCAGCACGCAAAACGGCGGCGGATTGACCTTCATAATTGCAAAATACAGCGCAATGGCCACCAACGCCTTTTCTCCGCCGGAAAGGGACTCCAGATGCGTTACGATTTTGCCCGGCGGCTGAACGGCAATTTCTATGCCTGAATTTAAAATATCGTCAGGCGTATTCAAAGTTAGCTGCGCTGTACCGCCGCCAAATAACTCCCGGAAAGTCTGCTGAAAATTTTCACCGATCAGCTGAAAACGCGTTACGAACAGTTCGCGCATTTGCTGCGTCAGTTCGCCAATCAGCTTTTTCAGTGCATCACGGCTCTTTTCCACGTCCGCTACCTGGGTGGTCATGAATTCATAACGCTGCGAAACTTCTTTGTATTCTTCTACCGCCGCAACATTGACCGTACCAAGCCCTTTGATTTTGTTCTTTAACTCATTCAGGCGTTTCTGTGCCTGAACTGGATTTTCAATTTTAGTGCCGACTTCCTCTGCTTCACGGCGGGTCAATTCATATTCTTCCCACAAGCGGCTGATAATTTCATCATATTCTTTTTGCAAGCCGGCTTTTCGCTCCTCCAGACGAGCCAGGTCGTGGCCAATTGCTTCTTTTTCAGAGGATTTTTCACGTTCCTTCGCGCGAAGTTCCGTCGAAAGGCGCTCCTGTTCCATGCGCTGCGCATTAAGCGTTTCTATTTGCGCCCTGGACTGCTTTGCGGTTTCCCGCATAATACCGGACTGCTCTTTCAGTTCTTCGATTTGCCCCGTCAGTTTGGCGCTGGCGGCTTCCAACGCGTTGATTTCACCCTGCAGTTCCTCGGCTTTGCCCGCATGGTCAAGCTTTCTGCGTTCAATGTCGGCGATACCTGCGCGCAACGATTCAATATCCTTTTGCGCCGACAGGCGCGCGATGCGGATTTCCTGAAGATTTGCCGTAATCTCATCGCAGATGCGGCTCTGCTCGCTGCGGCTGCCGCTGATTTTGTTCAGTTCGGCCTGCCGTGAAATAATTTTCTCAGTAATAAGGCTCAAACTCTCATGAGCTTCCCTCTGCGTCCGCTTTAAATCAGCTAAACGGGCACCCGACGCTGCTTTCTCCTGATTTAACGCACCGATGTCATTTTGAATCGTTGCCAGGTCAGCCAAGGTGCGCTTCTGCTCCGCTTCAATTTTATAGCGTTCCTCCTGCGCGGAAGCAAGCTCACCTTTGGATGCGGTCAGTGCCGCTTCCGCCGCAGAAACTTCCTCCGCCGCGGCCTTCAGTGCCGCAGCAGCCTGCCCCGCTTTCATCTTGAGTTCATCCGCCTCTGCCTTCAGGCGCTCAATTTCCGAAGCACGGCTGAGCAGACCGGAATTTTTAGCCAGCGAACCGCCGGTCAGGGAACCGCCCGTGTTGACAACCTGGCCGTCGAGAGTAACAATGCGGAAACGGTAGCCGTATCGTTTGGCAATTGCCACCGCGCTGTCCAAATCTTCGGCGACGGCAATTCGGCCCAAAAGGGAATTTAAAATTCCGCTGTACTTTTCGTCACAGCTGCAAAGACGCCCGGCCACGCCGACAAAGCCCGCGCAGTCGTCAAGCCCGCTTTCCTGAAGGACATTTCCTTTGATTGTCGAAAGCGGCAGGAAGGTTGCACGGCCGGAATCCCGCTGCTTCAACATTTGAATCGCCCGCTTTGCGTCCTGTTCATTCCCGACGACAATGTTCTGCATGGCGGCGCCGAGTGCCGTTTCAATCGCCACGGCATACTGTGACGGCACTTTAATCAGGCGGGAAACCGGCCCGTGAATGCCGCTGATCGTACCGCGGCCGGCTTCCTTCATTACAATTTTCACACTCTGGGAAAATCCTTCCAGGTTGTGTTCCAATTCTTCCAGCAAATGAGCACGGCGGGAACGTTCCTGCGCGTCCAGATTCAGCTTATCGCTTTGCTCCTTCGCCGCTTCCATGCGCTGCCGGCGTGAAGTGAGACGAAGTTCATAACCCTTTCCGGCGTTGGTCAGCGAAGAAATCCGCGTTTCCGTATCCGAAAGCATTTTTGCGTAATCTTCTTCCGCCGTTTTCAGCTCCTGCGACTGGGTCTGTTTAGCCCCGATCGTTTCATCCACGGAAGAAAGACGCAGTTCAATTTCCGTGATGGATGAACCGGCGGTCATTTCTGCCAGCTTTGCACCGGTTGCTTCTGCGCTCAGTTCTTCAATCTGACTTGTATATTGATTGATTTTGGCTTCCGTGTCGCCCATGCCCCGCCTGATCTGGTCAAGCCGCTCGGTACAGGCGTCGGATTCCGCGTTTTTCTCCTCTATGTATTGTTCATTTTTTTGAATCAGTTCGTTCTTTTCAGCGATTTCTTTGTCCATATCCTGCCCGGAAAGGGTGCTTTGCTCGATTTCCCGTTTAATACGTTCAATATTCTCCCGGTTATGCAGAATATCATTTTGAAGAACAGAAGCCTCGCCGTCTTTTTTTGCCGCGCTTTCTTCCAGTCCGGCGGCCTGCTGCCGGATTTCATCCGCTTTGGCGGTGCATGCGTTTGAAATTCTGAAATTATCTTCTATCTGTATATCGATTTCACTGAGTTCCGCTTCCACCGCTTCATGCTGACTGCGGGCAATTATGAGTTTATCATCGTGTTCGCGCAGCGTTTGCCCGGACTGATCAAGCGTGTTAAGCCACAGGCCGATTTCGAGCGTGCGTTTCTCCTGTGCGAATTCGAGATACCGCTCGGCTTTTTCGGCCTGTTCCTTCAACGGACCGACGCGGTCTTCCAGTTCCGACACAATATCACGCAGGCGAAGCAGATTCTCTTCCGCCTGATTCAGTTTGCGCTCCGATTCCTCCTTGCGGTAGCGAAAACGGGAAATACCCGCCGCTTCCTCAAAAATCTCACGGCGGTCTTCGGAACGGGCAGCGACAATGCTGTCTATTTTACCCTGACCGATAATGGAATAGCCGTCGCGGCCAAGGCCGGTATCCATGAACAATTCGTTGATGTCCTTCAGCCTGACAGCAACCTTATTGATGAGATATTCGCTGTCACCGGAGCGGTAGTAACGGCGCGTAACGGCAACATTGTCATTGTCAAAGGGAAGGTCGCGGGATGTGTTGTCGATATTCAAAGTAACTTCGGCAAACCCCTGTGCCTTGCGCGTTGGTGTGCCGTTAAAAATTACATCTTCCATCTTCGTACAGCGAAGCGTTCTGGTGGACTGTTCGCCTAAAACCCAGCGCACGGCGTCACTGATATTGCTTTTGCCGCTGCCGTTCGGGCCGACAACCGCGGTGATTCCATGAGTAAAGCTGAGGGTCGTTTTATCCGGAAATGTTTTAAAGCCTTGAATTTCAAGTGATTTCAGCAGCACATTCTCACCCCCTCTACGATTGAACAGTAAAGTTATTTAACTTTACAGATATGCATGGCAGAACTTTTGCATCATATCCTAACTCTTTGAGCGCAGTCAGACTGCTTTTGCACTGTCCGATTGCCGTGGAAATATTTTTCGGGTTTACTGTTATAACAACACGCCCTTTGGGAATGTTGTTCTCTTTTAAAAAACCTATTATGTTTTGAAGCATACGCCGGCTTTCACAAAGCTCACGAAAGGCCGGGTGCCAAGGCCCGGCGAGCATATCCCGCTCCAGTTCCGGCGAACTGTGCAGCCCGAGCCGGATAACGGAAATCCCCTGTTCTTCAAAAAAATCAAGAAGCTTTGCGCAGAGGATGACAGTCTCGTCAAGACTCAGCGTGTTAAATTCACCGGCAAGATACTTTTTGCCCAATTCGGTACCACGCATAATAATAGTTGGATAAATACGTACGTTTTCCGGGTGGAGCGCCGCGAGCTTCCGCGCGGTTTGGATAGCTCCTTCGGCCGTATCCCCATAAAGTCCGGTCATCATCTGCAGCCCAAGTGTAAAGCCATAGGACTTTATTAAGGCCGAAGCGTCTTCAACCTGAGCAGTTGTGTGGCCGCGCCCATTTAAACTTAACACGCGGTCATCCATGCTTTGTGCTCCAAGCTCGATCGCCGTTACACCATACTTTTTTAAGAGCGTTAAAATTTCATCGTTAATCGCATCGGGACGCGTAGAAATTCGAATCCCTGCAAAGGTTCCATCCTTTACGGAAGTTGCAGCCATACTTAACAGAGAGATCATGTATTCACGTTCCACAGCGGTGAAGCTGCCGCCAAAAAATGCGATTTCAGCATTTTTTGTTTTTTTACCCAGGCTTGCCTTCGCAACCTGAATCGCTTCCTGTACGTCCTGCGGTGAGGGCTGCGTCAACTGACCGGTAATACTGCGTTGATTGCAAAAGCTGCACTGATGCGGGCAGCCGTTATGGGGTACAAAAATCGCTACATTGGCGTGTTTCAATAGCCCATCAGCTCCATTGCCTCGCGTGCAGCCTGCTGTTCAGCTTCCTTTTTACTGCGCCCGCCACCTTTGCCGATCACATTGCTGTTAAGGTGAACTTCAACGGTAAAATGTTTATCGTGGTCGGGGCCGCTTTCCCCGGTCAGCACATATTCCAGGCGTTCCTCCGGATTCTGCTGGATAATTTCCTGAAGCGCCGTTTTATAATCCTTAAAAGCCTTCGGCCTGGCTGCCTGCAGCATTGGGAGCACAAAATGAAGAATAAACTTCCGTGCTTCTTCCATGCCGCCATCCATATAAATCGCCGCGATGACAGCTTCAAAAGCATCGGCCAGAATAGACGAGCGCGTGCGCCCGCCTGAATTTTGCTCCCCATGGCTTAACAGCAAATACTTGCCCAGGTCAAGCTGCCGGGAAAAACCGCAGCACGCTTTTTCGCAAACCAGCGAGGCGCGTTTTTTGGTCAGGTCGCCTTCCGGCAGATTAGGAAAATTCTTATAAAGATAATCCGCAACCACTACACCCAGCACGGAATCACCCAGAAATTCAAGCCGCTCGTTGCTTCCCCCTGTGGCTTTGGTTTCATTAGCGTAGGACGAGTGAGTCAAAGCTGTTTTGAGGTAGCTCTCGTTTTTAAAATGATACCCGATTTTTTCCTCTAATTCATTCATAGATACACGCTCCATCCAAGCGAATTTCAGACTATTCTTCGGAATCTTCCGCGGCACCCGGCTGCCAGTTCTTCTTGTACTCCGCCACGGACTGCGCAATTTCATCCACAACATTGCCCGCAACATAGGATTTTGTGAGGCGCAGTGCATTATAAAATGTTTTTGCCTTGGCGCTGCCGTGCGCCTTGAATACCGGTTTTGCACAGCCCATGAGCGGCGCGCCGCCGTACTCGTTGTAATCCATTGTCTTTGTCAGCAGCTTGATATCTTTCAATACAATAGCAGCCGCCAGCTTATTGGCAAAGCTCTTGGTAAAAATACTTTTAACCTTACCAAAGAGCATCATGGCAACGCCTTCGAACATTTTTAAAATGACATTGCCGGTAAATCCGTCCGCTACAATAACATCGCCCGCGTCAAGGGGAATGTCACGAGCCTCTACGTTGCCGATAAAATTCAAATTTGACTGTTTGAGCATTTGAAAGGCTTCATGCTGCAGTTCGCCGCCTTTATGATCTTCCGTTCCGATATTCGCCAGCGCGACACGCGGATTCGAAATATTCATAACCTTCTGCATGTAAATGGAACCCATCACGCCGAACTGACGGAGCATGTCCGCCTTGCAGTCCACATTTGCTCCGCTGTCGATCAGCATAAAGCAGCCGTTGTCTTTTGGCATAATCGGCGCAAATGCAATGCGTTTAATGCCCTTGATACGCTTCACGATAAGGGTAGCGCCAACAACCAGGGCGCCGCTGTTGCCCGCCGAAATAAAGGCGTCCCCTTCCCCAGCTGAAAGCCTGCGCAAACCTTCCGCCATGGAGCAGTTGGATTTCGATTTCATGATTTCACCGGCATGGTCTTCCATTGTGATCACGTCGGGTGTATCGATGATTTCCATGCGATTTAATGAGATATTGTTCTCTTTTGAAACGCGGCGGATTTCATCTTCCCTTCCGGTCAGCAAAATGTCAAGGTCAAGTTCTTCGACAGCCCGGGCACAGCCTTTCAGTATTTCCAGCGGCGCATTATCGCCGCCAAAGGCATCAACAATGATTTTCATATGACACACCCCTATTTTAGTCTGATTTTTGCACATTATTTATTTTTAATAAAATTTGATTCAAAGATTGCAGAGCACGGGCAGAAATTGCGGCATAACGTTCCTTTTTATCACGAATGGGTGTTTCAAGCGGCGGCATTACACCGAAATTAGCCCCCATAGGCTGAAAATTGGTTTCACCGCCCGCAGCAATGTATCGGCTTAAAGCGCCGGTCATGGTGATGGGCGGAAGCGTCAGCGTTTCCTGCCCACTGATCCGGCGCACAGCATTGATTCCCGCCATAATGCCGGAAGACGCGGACTCCATGTATCCCTCCACCCCGGTAATCTGCCCCGCAAAGAATAAGCGGGGATCCGAGCGCAGACTGTAATCCGAGTTGAGCACCCGCGGAGAATCCAAAAAAGTATTGCGGTGCATGACACCGTATCGCGTGTACTCGGCATTTTCAAGCCCTGGGATCATGCCGAAAACACGTTTTTGCTCGCCGAATTTAAGGTTGGTCTGAAATCCCACCAGATTGTACAGCGTACCCTGCTTGTCCTCCCTCCTCAACTGAACCACGGCCCACGGGCGGTGGCCGATATTGGGGTCGCGCAGTCCGACCGGTTTGAGCGGGCCGAAGCGCAGAGTATCCATTCCCCGCTGCGCCATGACTTCGACAGGCATGCAGCCCTCGTAGACTTTGGGGTCTGCTACGTCAAAATCATGAACCGGCGCACGTTCAGCGTGAATCAGCGCATCATAAAAACATTCATATTCCTCTTTATTCATGGGACAGTTCAAATAAGCATCGTCGTCGCCCTTGTCATAGCGGGACGCAGCAAAAATTCTATCTCTGTTCAGGCTCTCCGCTGTTATAATCGGCGCGGCGGCATCAAAAAAACTGAGACTTCCCCCACAGAGCGCATCAATTTGCGAAGCCAGCGTGTCGGCAGTAAGCGGCCCCGTGGCAAGGATGACAACACCGTCTGCCGGGATTTCTTTTACTTCCTCCGAGTGGATATGAATCCTTGCGTCATTCCGGATTTTTCGCGTGACACTTTCGGAAAACGCCTCACGGTCAACCGCCAGCGCGCCCCCGGCGGGCACGCGGCAGGAATCCGCACACTGCATCAGAAGTGAGCCCAGCCGCCGCATCTCTTCTTTGAGAAGGCCTGCGGCGCTCTCCACCCGCTCCGCTTTCAGGGAGTTTGAACAGATCAGTTCGGCAAAATTAGGACTGTGATGCGCCGGAGAGAACCTGACCGGCTTCATCTCATAAAGCCCGACCTCGATTCCGGCCTGAGCAATTTGCCACGCAGCCTCGCATCCGGCAAGACCCGCGCCAATCACTTGAATGCTCATTCTTCCTCCGTCTTTTCATAGCCGCAATCCGGCGTGACACAATAATACTTCGGATTTTTCCCTTTTTTCTTAAGCAGCGTTTTGCCGCAGCGCGGGCATTTTTGTGTAGTCGGCTCATCCCAGGAAATAAAGTCGCACTTCGGGTATTCCGCGCAGCCATAGAAAATTCTGCCCTTCTTCGACTTCTTAACGATTACTTTACCGCCGCATTTCGGGCATTCGGCGCCTGTTTCCTGTACCAATTTTTTTATATTCTTACACTCAGGGTACCCCGGGCAAGCAATAAATTTACCGAAACGCCCGGTTTTAATCACCATTTTACGGCCGCATTTTTCGCAGATAATATCAGTTTCATCCTCTTTTAAAGGAATCTTTACGCCCTGCATTTCCTCTTTCGCCTGATTTAAAGTCTGTTCAAAATCACCGTAAAAATTGCGCAGCGTTTGCACCCAATCGGTTTTTCCGCTCTGCACACTGTCAAGATCATTTTCCACCTGAGCGGTGAATTTAACATTGACAATCTTCGGAAACCGCTCCTTCATCAGCTTGGTGGATACCTCGCCGAGTTCGGTGGGCTTCAGCGCCTTCCCCTCGCGGACAACGTATTCACGCCCCGTAATGGTGGAAATGGTCGCAGCATAGGTGGAAGGACGGCCGATTCCGTTTTCTTCCAGCGCTTTAATCAGGGAAGCTTCCGTATAACGCGGAGGCGGCTGTGTGAAATGCTGATTTCCCGCGATTTCTTTCAGCTTCAGAGGCATATCGTTTTCCAACACAGGAAGAGAACCCTCGTCCGCGCCTTCTTCATCCTTGCCCTCTTCATAAAGCACGGTATAGCCGTCAAAGG
>JAEWBE010000024.1 GCA_023391275.1 Bacillota bacterium
CCATTAACGTCCCAACTCCTCATAAAATTTCTCCATTAAGGCTCGTATCACAATTTTTTCTCCTTTGGGAAGATTGTAATACGAGCCTGGCATAATGTTTTTATCCCGGAACAGTAGGTACATTAACGATACTTCCGGGTCTGAGTCTATTTTTTTTTAATCTCTTCTACTTCTTCTAACGTAGAAACGCGGTAACCGCTCAGTTTTTCCACTTCACGGGAAATATCAATGATTTCTCCCGCCAACAACATTTTCTTTACCAATTCCGCCGGCGTAGCTGCTTTGTATTTGTCCATCAGTTCCTTTGACTTCAAATCCGGTGAAGTAACACCCTCCAGCAGGATAAAGACTTCCATATCATTTCCGCTGTGCTGATCTTTGATTTCCTCTGCACGGCTGTAAGACAAAGCTTTAAGTGAAAAAATCACATCTCCCCCGCAAACCTTGCTGAGCCGTTTTTGTTTGATTCGTTTTTCAGGAGCGTTCGGAACTTCTGCTTTCAGCAATAAATCTAATGTATTGTCCATCAATTAGCCCTCCACAATCTGATCAAGGAAATCGTAGTCCGTGTAAGTAAACGGACTTTCTACTGTTCCGGTTTTACCAACTTCCCAATCTGCAAGAGTCAGGTCGTCAAATGAGACCCCTGTAACAGATACACGCTCCGTACCGTAAGCATCCGGATCATCCAGTTTTGAAATGACGGTAAATCGGGAATCTATCCCTTTTTTCAAGTTATCTCCAATTTTGAGCGCCATGCGGCTATTGCACTTATAAAGTTTTAGACTTCCGGTTAATTCAATGCTGGTGATTTTATTGTCTGTTGCCATTTTCCCGGCCATCACAATTTTTTCTTTATTGGCTTTAACTGCGAGTTTGCATCCGTAACATTCGGATACATAATCTCCGTCCAGCCAAACTTCGCCCCAGGTACCAGAAATAACTCTTTTCGCGCTATCCAATATTTGTTCCTCCTTTAGATGTTGACCGCAAGATCAATATCTTCAATTGCATCCAGAATGTGAACCGTGCTCACGAGGAAAACATGGGTCCCGGTGTCCGCCTCACGAATCTCCTGATCGGTCAATTTGGTAACATCTATGCCGACAGATGTCAAATAGGCTTTTTGCTTATCGATATTGATGTCAACCGTATAATCACTTTTAATGATTCCGGCAATGGCAACCTGCGCAAAATAACCCTTCAGAGCAGTAATTAATAAACATTTGTGGTCATAGCTGTTGGAATATTTTCCAATATAGCTGTCCTGCATGGTCATGCGGATGTCACTCTGCATCATGTCGATTGCTTCCACAATCTTAATTTTTTTATACGCATCGCCTTTATCCGCTGTGGTAGTCTGCAGGCTGTTCACCCCACGTCCGGTTTTAACCTTTTCTCCGTCATAAAGCAGAATAAACTTTCCTGCGTCAATGGCTGCATCCATATCGGTATTAGTCATCCGCTTCACGTCTGTGAGCTCCGGCAGAGTGGCGTAGGTGCAGGAAATTGTCATAGGCGTACCAGCAATCAGCCCTGCAATGCGGGAACAGTATTGCGCCGCCGTATAGGTTACATCTCCGATTTTATTTTCATCTGATGTAAAATTGACAATCCCCTCGCTGTCCGCCGCCAGATTAGGAAGAACAGCTTTAAAAATCAGATTGTTTGTGCGCTGCGATTCGGTCCAGCTTGCAATAGCAGCTGCTTCGTCCGCTGTACAATCCGGCGGTCCAACCAAATAATCAAATTTTTGGAGCGCCATAAAAGCGAGGCCTTCAGTGAGGTCAGTTTCAGCTGTACCTTCCACAAAAACAATAACTTTTCGCGGCGTGTTGACATATCCGGTAAATGCCCTTGCGATATATGCTTTGTTTTCCACCCCGAGAGTAACCGGAATCTGTGTCGCATCGGTAAGCACATGCCCGCCGGCTGCTGCTGCGTCCTTAATAATAATTGCTACAATACCTTTTGCGCTCAGCTTAATAGCGGATACCGCTGCAGTCGAAAACGCAATGTTAATATTAGGCAGTCCCAATGTTATTCCTCCTTTTTCATGTTAAAATCAACATCCCCAATGAGCGGCGTGTTGTCCACATCATCGGAACGATTGTCAAAGTATTCAAATTGCAAGTCGACATAGGAGCGATCGAAATCCACCCCGCCAGAACTGGCTTTCACATTAATTGCTCGGTCACCTACTCTGATATAACCGGCTCGAAAAATCAGCATTACTCCGGTTTGAATCTCTGTAAGTGCCCCATCATCGCCATTGCCAAATTTATCAACCTTCACAAAGCAAGTAATAGTAAAGTACGCTTCGCACTTTACCATTTTACGGCTTGCAGAAGTGTCACCTTCTTTGACAGTCTCAATTAAAAAGCTGGGACGGTCAAAGTCCTTCGGGCATCGATTTACATAGACTGTGGGCACCGGATATTTCAGAACTAGCAGGCGGTTAATTTCATCCACAATTTGATTTGATGTTATCATCCTTCCTCCAATCCTTTCAGCAGTTCATCCGCGTAATTTTCCGAAAGTGTAATTACTTCAGATTCCAGCTCCGTTTTCGATTTTTGATAGAAGTGCCGGCCATCCACATAAGGCACTTTGATTTTCGGGCGGTACCGTTTGGCCTGTCCACTTGGCTTTCTGACTTTGTGCCCATTTTCCAGATAATTTGTAATCGCCCCCGGACTGTTGTCCCCTGTGCTTGCATCAGTAGCGCGAACGGCAGCATACCCGCCGCCGCTTCCGACGTGCGGTTCCTGCCATTCCTTCACGCGGCCCGCGCTGTCATTCAGTCCGGATTGTGAAATTTGCGCGTTCACTTCCCGTTTTGCAGCAACGGCTATTTTTTCATGCAGTTCACGCCTTGCACCCGGAATTTTGTTCAGAAGCGCATTCAGATCATCCGAAAACTTTTCCAGATCGGATATATCGATACTCTGCATTACACATCCCTCTTAACAGCGATTTCATATTCGTTTTTGAAAGGGTCCAGCGTGTGCGGTATCTGAACATTGTATGTGGTACCGACAATCTCAACCAGATCGGCCACGTTAAGCGTAATCGCCTTGGGCGTTACCAAGACATACGTCATTTCTGTAACTGCCTGCGGCTTCTGCTGGGAATACCCCATGTACTTTTCAATAAGGCACCCCGGAAACGTCATAACAACATTTTTGGTGCTTATCGGCCTGTTTAGTTCGTTCCTTTGTGTGGTGTCTATTTCGGTGACAACACAGGTTTTCGGCTCAATTCTGGCCGCTGTGACCTCATAATACATGCGGTTGATTTCGTTAATGTCGGTCAGAAAATAAAAGTCGCCATTCCACCGAAAGGCATTAAACAGGGATAAATCCTGTTTCCGCATGGTGAACTTTACGGATTTTACCCCGATGCCCACCTGCGAAAACAGGTTCGTTTTATCCAACTTTTCAGCAGAAGCATAGATGACGCGCTTTTGCGCCCAGCCATAGACAAGCCCTGCAGACTGTAGTTCCAGTACGCTGATTTTCTGGTCTAACTGCCCCGGGTTAAAATAAAACATCAGGTTACACCCCCGTGGAAGTAGTTCCCGTTAAGTCGGTGTCATCTACATAAAACTCCAGCTGCATCAGCGCACAGTCCAGTGCGCGCTGCAATGCGTCAATCTGGTTCTGCTGCATTGACATTAAGTCATATGTAAGTGCCAGACGTAGGCGGGCCGCTTCTTTTGCTTCTGTTTTTATAGGGCTGTCTTGTGTCCAGTCGCGCCCGGTGGACTGTTTGATGAAAGAATCGACCTGCGGCAGAATGTCAGAAAGTCTTTCATCGGAAGGGTCAACACCCACGACACGCGCCGCTTCCTCTTTGGTAAGAATATTTTTCACTTCATCTGCCACAGGTCATTCCTCCTTATTCCAGAACGATGCCGATTGCACAGGCAGCTTCCGCGTCAGCCTGTTTGCAGTCATCACGCATAATTCCGCGAATTTCCGTATTATTCGTTTCCCATGCGGAGCCGCCAATATTGGTAGACGCCATTTCCAAGCCTGCGCGCTCAAATAGCGTTACGAATGACTTTCCGTCCCCGATGTAGATCGGTGCGCAGTGCTTTGTTGCAGCATTGACGTAGTTCGGCAGCAAACGGTCTGCAAGCATCTTAATCGGGCGGCCTTTTACAAGGTATCTCGATGCCGCTGTCGGATCGGGCTGTAAGAGCGGGCGACCCTGCTCATCCTTAATTCCGTCAAGGACATCGAAGCCGGACTGATTTGTAATAATCGTTGAATTTACCGATACGTCCGGGTCCAGTGTTTTATTCAGTGCGGTTTTTACCGCATCCAGCGTGGTCTTCTGGTTGGCAAGGGCGATTTCCGTAGGCGTCAAGCCAACATAGAACGGCAAAATCAGGCTGTTATGAGTCAGAACGACTTTTTTACCAAGCCATTTCGAAAGGTAAGTCATCAGGTTTACGATAGAATCGCTCAACAGATCGTTTGCAACCGGCAGCCTTCCACCGTAATCCCTTACCTGATACGGAAGCTTAGCGAAAGCAGGCTGATTGCTCAACGGTATTGTGGTCGTCCCGTCAACCGTAAGCTGTGCGAACGGCTCAGCCTGCGTTGTGGTCTCAATTGCACGCCAGCCGGAGAATGCCTGCACATTTTCCACATTCACGTCCTGCGCCAAATCATAAAACTGGCGTGCACGTTCGATAATCATGTTGTTAAAATCTACCGGAAGCAGGAAGCCTCCGTCCGCTCCGGCCGGTGTCCCGCCTGTTTCCGTCAAAGCCTTCATCAGAATTTCCATTCCCTCAGGAACGCCCATTTTCTTGAATTCCTTGACAGAGACACCATCCCCAAGCGCTTTGAAAAACGCCTTTGTGTACTCATTGCTTTTCAGTATGTCGGAGTCTTTCGCCTCTTCTGCCTTTTCCCTGTCGACTGCCGGGATAAAATTCTTCGCCTGATCGTCGCTGCCTGCGGCGTCCCGCATGGAAAGATAGAGTTCCTCGGCATCTTTCGCTTTTTTCGTCAGTTCGTCAAGGTCTTTTTTCATTGTAAGGCCTTTTTCAGTTTCTCCGTTTTCGAAGCATTTCTGAATTTCCATAGCCTTCTGAATTTTTGCGGTTTGTGCGGTAACGGCCGCATCATAAAACTGTTTCAGATTAATCATTCTTATTTCCTCCTGTAATAAATAAAATTTCGGCTTTAAAAGCCTTTACTTCATCGGAATCTTCGGAACCGTCTGGCAGTGTCTCCTCTGGATCGGCATCCCCCGGCCATTCACCAACAAGATCATCCTCGATTCCGCGAGCTTGCTCTTCCAGATCACTTGCCTGTTTCAAAAGCTCAGCAGCTTTATTACGGCAGTCCCGCGCCGCCTTCAGTTTTGTGAGGGTTTCCTTCGAAAGGGCGCGGCCGGATTTTAGCCCTTTTGTAATTCCAGCTTCCCGCTGTGCGGGTACGGCTACAAAAGAGAATTCAAAGGCGTCCGTAATACCATCAAGAATTATGGTGCAGACTTTCTGCACTCCGTTTTCCGTGTACACCTGCCCGCGCCAATGAGGGCAATCCATGGAATAATACTCATTTCCGCAAATGGAACAGGTATCTTTCGTATTGCTGAACCCCACGCTGCCCTCTTTCAGAATTCCTCCGTCAATTGCCGCGATAATATCGGCGTTTGAATCCAGCCAAAGCATATACGCCATAGCATTTAAACGAAGGTACGGCTCCCCTTTACTGTTTGTTTTGCCTTGTACTGCTTCCACTTCGGTACTGTAAATTCTGGCCGTCTGGTTTTTTGCGCTCCAGCTGTGATCAAAAATAACTGTTTTTCCAACAAATAATGTTGCCAACTGCTGAAGCGCATTCGGTGTGAATTGGTCGAACTGCCTGTCGATTTCGTTGTCACAAAGCTGAAGCTTCATTGTATAGACCTGATCGGCATTTAGCGGTGTCCGAGTGTGCTTGTTGATCAGGTCCATGTCGGCTTGCTCAACCGTTCCCACTGCTTTAAGCGTCCCCGCTTTCCGCTCCTGTTCCGGTTTGGTTTTTACCTTGTCCGTTTCCTCCACCTCCTGTTTTAAAATATTCGCTGTCTACCGGCGAGAAGTTACGCGACATCCAGAATTTATCGCCTTCCGGGTATCCGCTCTGATCTTCATCCTCGCGCGCTTCGTTCGGGTTTGTGACTCCCATCCCGATTTCCTTTGCGTAAACATCCGCGCGCGCCGCGGCATCAATTTGCAGCAACGCCTTGCGGTAAAACCTAAAGTAATTTGTATCCTGTTCATTTTCCGGCAGCCACTTTACACGGGCCGCCTGTTCAAATTGAACCAGATACGGGTCTAAGGTGCTCCCCAGATAGTCAAGATTGTTTTGCTCGTTGGAATTATACGACTGTTTCCCTTGGTTAACTTTGTTCAGCGGTACGCCGAAAAAGTTACAGATTTCAACGTCTGTTGCCTGAATGCCCTGAAGGAATTGAATATCGATAGGCTTCATCGTAATCGGTTCGAATTTTTGAACCTTGTTGTCCATAATGGCTAAGCGATATGCATTTTTACTTCCTGACATTTTAGCTTCAAATTCTGTACGCATTTTATCCCTTGCTGGTTCGTTTGCTTCACCGTTTACCCAAAGAATACCCGCCGGATTAAGGCCCTGCGAATACATTTTCCCTTGGGTTTCATAGGCGCCAAGCTGTCGGCCGATACTTTCACGGGCAAATTCAATTACCGACCTTCCGTATATTCCGTCCAAAGAATTGATCATCAATGCCAATACTTCGACGTCGGGGAGGAACGCGATTTCTCCGTTATTGAAAACGGTACGGTACCAAAGGTTTCCGCTGTCGTCATAATAGGGCGTCGTAGCATCACCGCGCAGAATAAACTAT
>JAEWBE010000026.1 GCA_023391275.1 Bacillota bacterium
AATATGGAAAAGCGTATAAAACTACTGATTGCGAATGATAGTGTCGAATTTAACCGTGATTACGGTCGTAATTTTGAAGAATCCGGCATGGAAACAATTTACACGCAAAAAGACGGTATGAAGCTCCTTGAGAAAATCGAGGCGATTCATCCTGATGTAGTCCTTGCAGACTTGTTTATGCCGCATTTGGACGGAATTGGTGTTATGAAAGCAACACAAGCCAAAATAGCGGGGATTAAGCCGTTGTTTGTCATAATTTCTAATTTTACAAGCCCCACTTTGGAGCGCGAGGTAATGATGTCAGGCGCTTCATATTTTGCAATCAGTCCGTTTAACGCTTCAGATTTATCCGATCGAATTCTTCAATTGTGTTCCATGTCCGGCTTACTGCCGAAAAATTCGAACAAACAGCAAAATTCAGAAACACCTGAGCCGTCGCTTGAAATTCAGGTAACGGAAATTCTTCATCAAATTGGCGTTCCGGCACATATCAAAGGCTATCATTATTTACGCGATTCCATTATAATGGCAATTGAAACCCCGGATATCATCAATGCAGTTACCAAAAGACTTTATCCAAGTGTTGCCAAACGTTATGAAACAACAGCATCCCGTGTTGAGCGTGCAATCCGCCATGCGATTGAAGTAGCATGGGATCGCGGTGATGTGGATATTCTGAACTCTTATTTCGGATACACGATTCACAACACACGGGGCAAACCAACCAACAGTGAATTTATCGCAATGATCAGCGACCGGTTAAGGCTTCATATGAAAACCGCGAGCTAAAATAAAAAATTATATTTGAAGTCTTTAATTCTGTATGAACTCCTTTACTTTATTGGGTGCGAATTTATTCAATCTCATAAGGTAAAGGAGTGTTTTTTATAAACGGCTTTAATAAAATAATATTTTAGATGATGAACCGGAGCTATTTATTTTGAAGCAAAATAAAGCCGTTGTTAATATAATATTATGAACAAATTACATAATATCAATATACAGGAGAGGATATATCATAACTGCATATCATTTTTTAAGCATATAGAATAGCTTTTATTCACTTTATTTTATTCTTGCTCCTGCCGTTTTTAAAAATTGAAAGCAACAAATTTCGAAAGGAGGGAAAGTATGGATGCTATGAGCTTTGGAATGTTATTAAAAAGAAAAGGGGTAAAACTGTACAAAGAAGTTGACGGAAGGTCAATCGCCGAAATTCTCGGCTTTATATCAGAAGAGACCCAAAAAAAGTTAGCCAATACTGAATTATCCCACGAACTGATTGAAGAACTTTTAATGGATTCCATGAAAAGCTCCGGTATAAAAAATACAGACAGCGAAATCAGGGCAAGACTAAATGATGCTGATTATATGGAAAGGTTAAAAAGCAAATACACCGGATAAGAAATTCGCCTTGTTCAGAAACAGCCTGCATCGTTTTGATGCAGGCTGTAATTTTCCATTAATACGCTTCCAAACGGCGCTTCTGGCGCAGTTCACGACGTTTTATCCCGGCTTCCCATTCTGCCTTTTCCTGAAATGTTTCGCAAATCAGCTTTGGCACAGGAATTGGTTTTTGATTTTCATCCAGAGCGACTTCCACCAGATATGCAGTGTTCACCAGCCTTCTTTGGCCTGACAAGTCCTCAACAAAGCTGTCCACGCGCACTTCCATGGAAGAAGTGCCGACATAAGTTAATTTCCCGCGCATTACGATTGCACTGTTGGAATAAGCAGGGCTTTTAAATTGCAGCGAGTCGATTTCTGCTGTAGTAACGTTATGGTTGCAGTGTCGGCGTGCAACCAGTCCCGCTACGATATCAATCCAAGCGGCCAGTTGCCCGCCGAATACACGGCCCTGTCCGTTCAAATGGTTGTCGAAAATAACCTGAATCTGCTCGGTTTCCGAATCCGCCACATGTTTTGCTGTCAGTTCACTCATACTTTTCACCAAATCCTTTATCATATTATTACTAATATAATATGGAAATCTCCAAATAGCAAGAGTCATCATGATTTGATGAGCGCATGTTTCACATTTTTCGCTTCTGAAATGTTAACATAATCTGAACTTTGCTTAAAGAAACAGAATTATAATTGCGTCTGGCACAGAAAAATACTATAATATAATACATTGTTTGAATTCAGTCGGAGGATACCATAATATGGGAATGAAACAAAATAATTGCGCGATCATTGTTGCCGCTGGGAATTCTACCCGTATGTCCCTTGGATTTTCGAAACAGTTTGTCCTTCTTTGCGGAATTCCGGCAATTGTGAGAACCCTTTCTGCATTTGACAAAGCGGCTCGGATTGATTGCGTTGTGGTGGTTTGCAGGGATGAAGACATTTCCCAGTTAAATGATTGTATTAAGAAATATGAGATAAAAAAAGTAATTCGAGTGGTCCCCGGCGGAAGCACACGCCAGCAATCTGTTGCGGCGGGAATTCTGGCCGCACCGCGGGAGGCCGCGTGTTTTGCCATTCATGACGGGGCGAGGGCTCTGATTACACCGGATGAAATCGATGCGGCCGTTGAAGACGGACTTCGGTTCGGTGCCTCGGCGCTGGCTGCTCCGGTAAAGGATACCATTAAGCAAATTGATGAAAGCGGGTTTGTTGTTTCTACTCCGGAACGCGCCACGCTTTGGGCAGTTCAAACCCCGCAGGTGTTTGAGCGGCAAATTTATTTTTCTGCGATGGAACAGGCGCGGAAAGACGGCGCCGATTATACTGACGACTGCCAGCTGGCCGAAAATGCAGGCATCCGGGTTCATTTGTGCCGCGGTGAATACACGAATCTAAAGCTTACCACCATGGATGATGTTGCTCTTGCGGAAACGATCATTCAGAAAAGGGAGAATGCATGATGAGGATTGGACATGGCTACGATGTTCACCGGTTAGTGCAAAACCGCAGACTGGTCTTAGGCGGTGTCGTAATTCCGTATGATAAGGGGCTGCTCGGCCATTCCGATGCGGATGTGTTGGCCCATGCCATTGCGGACGCACTGCTTGGCGCCGCTGCTCTTGGGGATATCGGAATGCATTTCCCGGACACAGACCCGGCTTTCCGTGATGCCGACAGCCTGGTACTGCTTTCGAAAGTATGTAAACTGCTGGAGGACAGGAAGTATCGCATCGGGAATATTGATTCCACAGTCATTGCGCAGGCTCCGAAGCTAAAGCCATATATTGAAGAAATGAGGCGGAATCTTGCAGCAGCATGCAAAGTAAATATAGAGCAAATCAGTGTCAAGGCGACCACTGAGGAAAACCTTGGATTCACGGGCGCCGGTGACGGAATTGCGGCACATGCGGTTTGTATTATTGAGGCAATGTAAATAATCAAAAGGCATGTTTTCGGCATACTCTGTAATAAAAACAGAGAGGTGATTAACGTGGGCAAGCCTATGATAATGCTAAGCTCAATCACTTATGCCATGAAAAGCCGTGATATATTGTTAAAATATAGAATTAAATCAAATGTGGAAAGAACGCCGCAGGACGGTACCAATGCTGGCTGTGGTTACAGTATATATGTTCCGGAAAGAACCGATGAAGCAGAAAGAATATTAATCAGTTTGGGAATTAAAGTCCTCGGACGTGCGGAGAGGGGTGGCTCGGTATGATCTATCTGGACAATGCCGCTACCACTTATCCAAAGCCGGTTGTCGTTCAAAATGCAATGAGTCATGCATTGAAATACTATGGAGCCAATCCTGGCCGTGCCGGCCATGATATGTCCATGGCGGCTGCGGAAGAAATTTACCGCTGCCGTACGGCAGCGGCAGATTTTTTTCATGCACCTGGCCCGGAATGTATCGCTTTCACTTTAAACTGCACGCATGCCATGAACTATGTTTTGAAAGGCTTGTTAAAACCGGGGGATCATGTTGTAACTTCGTGTCTTGAACACAATGCGGTTATGCGTCCTCTTCAGGCCCTGTCTGAAAAGGGAGTCACCTTTACAATTGCACAAGTCTTTCCGGGGGACAATGATGCCACTGTTGATTCTTTTCGAAAAGCGATTAACGCCGGCACCAAGCTGATTGTCTGTACACATGCTTCAAATGTATGGGGAATTCGCCTTCCTGTGGAACGGATTGCTGCGTTGGGTCATCAATACGGCGTTCCAATTGTGGTTGACTGTGCGCAAACAGCCGGCGTACTTCCAATTGACATGGCAGAGAACGGTCTGGACTACCTTTGCATTGCGGGGCATAAAGGACTTTATGCTCCCATGGGCACCGGCATGCTGATTACTCCGAACGGTTCTGATCTTGCCACCATTATTGAAGGCGGAACAGGCACCAATTCGATTTCTTTAACGCAGCCTCCGACCATGCCGGACCGTATGGAAAGCGGAACGCAGAATATGCCCGGAATTGCGGGGCTTCGTGCGGGAATCGAATTTGTAAAAAGCCGAACGACTGAAACAATCTATAAACATGAAATGGAATTGATTCAATATCTATATCGGCAGCTTTCCGGTATGAAGGGCATAAAGCTTTACACATCGGAACCCGTAATTCCTTATTTGGCTCCGGTGCTTTCCTTTAACGTAGGGGATATGCCAAGCGAAGTTGTGGCGCAGAAACTCAATGCGCGCGGAATTGCGGTACGTGCGGGCCTTCATTGCGCACCGGTAGCGCATGAATTTATGGGAACCATTAAACAGGGTACAGTGCGGGTGTGCCCGTCGTTGTTCAGCAACATGAACGAAATGCACACGTTCGCTTTGTCCTTAATGAAGATAATTTGAAAATACAGATAAAAGGATTGCATATAGAATTATATATGTTAAAATTAAATTAGAATTTTATTCTAATGGGAAAGGAAGAAAGCTATGGATTATATCATAACGGCATGGAATTCGTTTATCAGCCTTGTGAAAATGTTTCGGGTTTCCGATGCGTTGGACGTAATCCTGGTATCCTTTATTATTTACAGCGCGATTAAACTGGTTCGGGAAACAAGAGCAGAACAACTGGTTAAGGGCATTATTGTCCTTTTAATTGTTTGGGGCGGATCTTACTTTTTAAAACTATACATGATGAAAACACTGCTTGCCTATTTTTTCCAGTTCAGTGTGACGGCTTTGCTGATTGTGTTCCAGCCGGAAATCCGTCGCGCACTGGAGCAGATCGGCCGCAGCGGCATCGGCAACAAACATTGGACGTTCGGTGTTTCATCAACGGATATAGAAGCTTTAATGCAGCAGAACCGCCGGGGGCTTAACGCGGTTGTTGACGCCGCCGCCGTTCTGCAAAAGCAGAAAACAGGCGCTTTGATTGTGTTGGAAAGGAAGACCAAGCTGGGCGATATTATTGATACCGGCACAGTTGTGGAAGCGATCCCTTCTGCGCCTATTATCTGTAATATTTTCTTTAATAAAGCTCCGTTGCACGACGGCGCCATGATTATGCGTGACGGTATGGTGTACGCCGCCGGCTGCATTCTTCCCCTGACCAAAAGCGATAAGGTAAGCATTGAGCTTGGTACCCGCCACCGGGCGGCAATTGGTATGAGTGAGAACTCCGATGCGGTTATTGTCGTGGTTTCCGAGGAAACGGGGCAGATTTCTGTTGCGGTAAACGGAGTTCTGACGCGGAACTATACCAGAGAAACATTGAAAAGTGAACTGGAAGGTTTGCTCCTTCCGAGTGAACCGGAACAAAACGAAAAACGCCAGAGCAAAATCCCTTCGATATGGAGGGTGAAAAAGTAATGAAACGCGGAAGATTCAGTGTTGGCAGTTTATTTTACAATGATAAGTTTATCATGTTGTTTTCGATCTTTGCCTCGATTGTCTTATGGATTTTTATGGCATCCACCAATTCGGAGGAATTCCCCCATGCGATTACGGATGTCCCGATTGTCATTAATCTTTCGGATGCCGCGCAGAAGGATGGTCTGAAGGTTTTCAGCCCGGTCAACGCAACGGCGACTGTTTCCATAAAAGGAAACAGCTTGATTGTAAATCAAATTCAGGCGTCCGATCTGCAGGTGGTTGCGCCGCTTGCAGCCACTATTACAAATCCGGGCAGCTATACGTTCAACCTCACGGTTCAAAAGAAAGGCACGTTGACCGATTTTGACTGGGTTTCCATCTCTCCGAATCAGGCGATCATCAATGTGGACCGCTATAAGGAAAAGACTTTTCCCATCGAGAGCAGTGATATCAAATATAAATCCGGTTATAAATCTGACCCCTCTTATTTTGTAAGCGCCCCAACCTTAAGCAGTGATACGGTTACCATATCCGGCCCGGAGAAGGAGATTTCTCAGGTGAACCGGGTTGCCATACAGTATGAAATCAGTGAAACACTGAAAGAAAGCAAGAGCTTTACTGCAGATTTGGTTATGATTGATGCGAATGGGAACAAAATCACGAGTAATAAACTGAAAATGAGTGAAACAAAGGTCGACGTAACCATTCCGGTGCTGGCAAGAAAGATTTTGCCGGTAAATGTCAGTTTTACAAATCAACCGGCCGGTTTGCAGCTTACGCCCGGTCAAATTACGATTGATCCACAGAATATTGAAATTGCCGGGCCGCAGGATACGCTTGACAGCCTGACTGAAATCAGCCTGACTCCGCTTGATTTTGCCAATATCAGTCCAATAAAAAATTCGTTCGATGTCAGTGTTATTCTGCCGACGGGCTGCAAAAATCTAAGTAATATTCCTGTTGCCAAGGTCACGCTGAATTTGGAGGGTCTTGCCACACGCAATATGGTGGTGAGCAATTTTGCGGTAAAGAATCTTGCCGCCGATAAAACGGCGAGTATTTATACTAAGAATTTGGCGGTAACGGTGGTTGGGCCGGAAAGTGAGATTTCAAAACTGACCGAAAATAATCTGGTTGCTCAAATTGATATGGCAGGCAAGGAAAACTTCACCGGCCACACGGAAATGCCGGCTACCATTAGTGTCAGCAATGTTACAAGCTCATGGGTGTATGGAAGTTATATGGCGAATCTTAGCGTCAGCGAAAAGTAAATTATAATTTTAGGGCAGCGCACTCGTCTGAGTGCGCTGCTTTTCTGTGGTGCTTTCCCATAAAGTAAATAAAATTGTTGAATAAACAGGAGCGAAATGGTAGAATAAACTATTATGGGGTAGGTGTAGAGCTTGAGTATTAAAAAATGGACTGTTATTCCGTGCAATTTTGATTCAGCCGCGAAAATTGCCGAACAGATGGATATCCCAAAATTGCTTGCGGTATTGCTGCAAGCACGGGGGATTACCGAACCGGAGCAGATCACAGAATTTTTCAGTTCCGCTCTGAATTTATCAAATCCGTTTTTAATGGCTGATATGGAAAAGGCGGCCGGGCGGATTCTTACCGCAATCGACAACTTCGAAGCCATAGCGGTCTATGGGGATTACGATGCCGACGGGGTAACCGCTACGGCTATGCTTTATTCCTACCTGGAGTCCTGCGGCGCGAATGTAATGTATTATATTCCGGAGCGCGAAGGAGAGGGCTACGGGCTCAATATGGGTGCCATCAATACGCTGCATGCGCAGAATGTCGGCCTGATTGTTACGGTTGACAATGGAATTTCTTCCATTGACGAAGTCGGCTACGCAAACAGCCTGGGAATAGAAGTGGTGATTACGGATCATCACAGGCCGCGTGAGGTCCTGCCGCCCGCCTGTGCAGTGGTTGACCCGTACCGTGCGGACTGCGGCAGCCCCTATAAACATTATTCGGGTGTTGGTGTCGCATTTAAACTGATTATGGCTCTGGAGGGCAGGGACTGTGACCTTACCGCTCTGATTGATAATTACGCCGATCTGGTTGCGATTGGTACCATTGGGGATATTGTTCCGCTTACCGGCGAAAACCGTAGCTTTGTAAAAGCCGGGTTGAAATTGATATCCAGAACCGACCGAATTGGCTTAAAAGCTTTGGTTGAACAGGCGGGGATGGAAAACCGCCGTTTAACCGCCGGGAATGTGGCGTTTACGCTGGTGCCCCGCATTAACGCGACCGGAAGGATCGGCTCACCCGACCGTGCTGTACGTTTGCTCATTTCCGAATATCCGGAAGAAGCCGGCGAGCTTTCGGTTGAAATTTGTGATGATAATGATTATCGGCGTCAGATAGAGAATGAAATTTATGAAAAAGCGGTGGAACAGCTAAAACAACAGCCCGAGCGTCTGTTTGACCGTGTCCTGATAATTGAAGGAGAAAACTGGCATCACGGCGTTATTGGTATTGTCTCCTCCCGCATTACGGATCAATTCGGCAAACCAAGCATCATTATTTCGTATTCCGGCGGGGAAGCAAAGGGTTCCGGCAGAAGCATTGAGGGCTTTTCGCTTTTCGAAGCCATCTGCTCCTGTGAAGCGCTGCTGACAAAATTCGGCGGTCATCCGATGGCGGCCGGGCTTACCCTTCCAACGGAAAATATTGATGCATTTCGCCGGGCAATCAACCAATATGCGGCTTCGCGCAATGAACCGATGCCGGTTCAGCCTTTGCGGATCGACTGCCTTTTAAAGCCGGATGAACTGAGCACCGAAATTCCCCGCTGTATTCAGGTGCTGGAACCGTTTGGAATGGGGAATCCATCGCCTCTTTTCGGCCTTTATGGCATGACCCTGTCCGATATTACACCGGTCGGCGGGGGAAAGCATCTTCGCGTCAGTGTGACGCAGGGGAACTATACGGTTCGCTGTATGAAGTTCGGCACGACTTTGGAGGAATTTCCCTATCATACAGGTGATGTGCTTGACCTTGCGGTAACTCTGGATGTAAAAGAGTACAACGGAAAAAATACACTGTCCGTTTTTATTAAAGAGATAAAGCCTTCCCATCTGAATGTGGATACGGTTCTTTCCGGATTGGCACTGTATGAGCAGGTACGCCGGGGCGAACCGCTGACAGATTTGGAACTGCGGGAATTTGTTCCTGACCGGGGCGAATTTGCGGCTGTTTACCGCCTGCTGCGCTCGGAAAACGGTTTTTGCGGTGCTGCGGAGGTACTGTTGGATCATTTGGGAAATCCGTCGATCGGCATACAAAAGCTGCTGACCGCGTTGGATGTCCTTGCGGAACACGACTTAATCCGGCAGGAGCGCTATGGCGGCGGTCTTCGCATCACGATGGAACCGGCCGCACAAAAAGTGGACTTATTTAATTCTAAAATATTGGAAAATTTAAAAAGCCTAGGAAAGGATGGTGAACCGCATGGCGTGGCCTCTGAAAACGTATGATGACCTGCTTGCCCTGATCAGAGCAAGCGAGCACGATTACGATATGAAGCTGATTGACCGGGCCTATCAGCTTGCGCTGAAATCCCATGAGGAACAGAAGCGCCTGTCCGGATCACCGTATATTTCCCATCCTGTGGCGGTTGCCTGCATTCTGGTGGAGCTCGGCATGGACACTGAATCCGTTGCGGCCGGGCTTTTGCACGATGTCGTGGAAGACACCCCGGTGAACCTGGATCAGATCAAAAAAGATTTCGGTCCTGAAATTGCCAACTTGACCGATGGCGTGACCAAGCTGGGCAGGATTCCTTTCTCCTCCCGGGAGCAGCAGCAGGCTGAAAACCTGCGTAAAATGCTTATTGCAATGGCGGAAGATATTCGCGTTATTATTATCAAACTTGCCGACCGCCTGCACAACATGCGTACAATTGAGTTTATGCCGCCGCAGAAGCAGCGGGACAAGGCGCTGGAAAATATGGAGGTTTACGCTCCGATTGCCCACCGCTTAGGTATTCGTGCTTTAAAGGAGGAACTGGAGGATTTATCCCTGCGCTGTCTGGATCCGGTTGCCTATGAGGAAATCGAAAGCAGTCTTGCGCTGAGGAGCGGCGAACGCAAGGCGTTTATCGAACAGACTAAAAAATGTATTCATGACCGGGTGTCATCCCTGATTCCCAATGTGTATCTTGAGGGCCGTGTAAAAAGTATCAATGGAATCTATCGTAAGATGTTTGTGCAAAATCACACGATGGATGAAATTTACGATATTTACGCCGTGCGCGTGATTGTGGATACGGTGAATGACTGCTATAATGTCCTGGGCGTCATTCACGATATGTTCCGCCCGATTCCGAACCGGTTTAAGGACTATATTTCCACCCCAAAGCCGAATATGTACCAGTCTCTGCACACTACCGTAATCAGTAAGGATGGCATTCCCTTCGAGGTTCAGATCAGAACCTGGGAAATGCACCATACGGCGGAATACGGAATCGCCGCACACTGGAAATATAAACTTGGTCTGGGTGCGAAGAGCGGGGATTCACTGGAACAGCGTTTGGTGTGGATTCGCCAAATGCTTGAAAACCAAAAGGATAATGAAGATGCCACGGATCTAGTCCGCACGATTAAGTCGGATCTGGCTCCTGAGGAAGTCTTTGTATTTACCCCGAAAGGCGATGTCGTAAGCCTTCCGTCAGGTTCCACTGTCATTGATTTCGCCTACGCGATTCACAGTGCGGTCGGCAACCGGATGACGGGTGCGAAAGTGGATAAGCGCATTGTTCCGATTGATTACAAGGTTAAGACGGGGGAAATCATCGAGGTTTTGACTTCGAAGGAAACCCGTGGCCCCAGCCGTGACTGGCTGAAAATTGTTAAAACAAGTGAAGCGAGAAATAAAATTCGGGCATGGTTTAAGCGTGAGAAGCGCGAAGAAAATATTATTGAGGGCAGGGCCGAGCTGGAACGTGAGTTCCGGCGCAACGGGATTGATATGACCGATGCCGAACTTGCGGTCCTGCTCGAAAAAATCGGAGCCAAGCAAAACTGTGCTACCGCGGACGATGTCTATTCCGCCATCGGCTACGGCGGGATTCAGTTGTGGAAAATATTGCCGAAAATCAAAGAAGATTATATGAAGGTGAAGCGTCCCGCCCCTGCGGTGGAAATTGCGCCTTCGCCGAAACCGGTTATCCGGAAAGCGGTCGGCGGCGTAACGGTGGACGGTATGGACAACTGCCTGATCAAGTTTTCACGCTGCTGCAATCCTTTGCCCGGTGACGATATCATTGGTTTCATTACGCGCGGCTTCGGTGTTTCCATTCACAAACGCACCTGCTCCAATGTGCCAAGAAATTTAAGCGATGCACCCGAGCCGGAGCGCTGGATTCGCGCACACTGGACCGGCGAGGTCAAAGAGGAGTTTAAATCCACACTTGAAATTGTTGCAAACGACCGTTCCGGGCTGCTTGCCGATGTAACGCAGCAGCTGTTTAATATGCATATCTTTATCCATTCCCTGAATTCCCGGGAAACAAAGGATGGGAGCGCCGTAATCTACGCTACCATTACGATCAACGGACTGGAACACCTGAAAAGTATTATTTCCCGCCTTAACAATATTGAAGGCATCATTTCCATCAGGCGTTCCTAGGCTGCGCCTAAACCAGCTTGTGGTATACAACTACCGTCTTAATTTTATGAGAGGGTATTCTCTTTCTGAAAACCGAACATTGATAGTTCTGCTGATTTTTTTCGGCTTTGCCGATGACATCAATGATGGAGGGACTTAAATTTAAAATGAAAGTTTCTAGAATTACAGGCGGCCCCTTGCCAACTAACTGCTATCTGTTAACCGACGAGGCAACGGGCGCCACGGCGGTTATTGATCCGGGTTTTGAAAGTACGGAGCTGACCAATGCAGTTTTGGCGGCCGGCTCGGGAAACGTAAAGGCGATTTTGTTAACTCATGGCCATTTTGACCATATAATGGGAGTATCTCGGATAAAGGATCTGACTCATGCAAAAGTTTATATCTATTCCGATGATATGCTGTTTACCACGGATCTTTCGCTGAATCTTTCTTCCATGATGCTTCCGCTACCGATGTCGGTCTTCACCGCGGATGTTGCGCTGAATGACAACGATGTGATTTCACTTGGCAGCCTTGGCATCCGTGTGCTTCATACGCCCGGCCACACCATTGGAAGTTGCTGTTATCTTGTGGGAAACGCCCTCTTTACGGGCGATACCCTGATGAAATGCAGCTGCGGCAGAACCGATTTCCCGACAGGAAGTTATCCTCAGATTCTGGATTCACTGGAAAAATTAAAAAATCTTGACGGGGATTATCATATTTATCCGGGCCACGAGAGTGAATCGACGCTCGAATATGAAAGAAAAAATAATCCTTTTATGGGAAGCAGCGCTTATGACTTTAATCATTGACGGCCATTCCTTCCATTATGAGATGGAAAATTTGTGCCGCATCTTTTTTCCGTATCAAAAAATTATTGTTACTTCGGAGCCATGCGAGGATTCCATCATCGTCTATACCGGTGTGGCGAAAAAGCCTGAGGGACTGATCATAACTGCGCGGCTTAAAATTGATTCTTTCCAAAGCGGCGACTCTGAGCTGCTTCGCCCGGAGGAATCGGCGAATGAGCAGGAACTTGAGCGGCGCATGGCGATCCTGTTGTTTCGCCTTTTGGTTGATTATTGCGGCTTCACACCCAAATGGGGAATCTTGACCGGGGTTCGCCCGGTGAAGCTTCTTCGCCGCCTTGTTGCGGATATGGGGAAGGAAAAGGGGCTGAATTACTTTCAGACCGGCTTACTTGTTTCCCCTGAAAAGGCGGATTTATCCTTCACAACCATGCGCAATGAGGAAAAGCTGCTTGCGCTTTCCAAACCGGAATCGTTTAGTCTTTATATATCAATTCCATTTTGTCCAACGCGTTGTTCCTATTGTTCCTTTGTTTCTTCTTCCGTAGAAAAAACGGTAAAACTGGTTCCTGAATATCTTGCGCTTTTATGCAGAGAAATTGAATACACAGCGAAAACGGCAATCGGCTTGAATCTTCGGCTGGAGTCGGTATATGTCGGCGGGGGAACCCCCACGACGCTTTCCGCGGAGCAGCTTGGTACCCTTCTTGACACGGTCAACCGAAGTTTCGACCTTTCGACATGCCGTGAATTCACAGTGGAAGCCGGAAGACCCGACACAATTACGCCTGAAAAACTCAACGCCTTAAAAAGCCGCGGCGTAACCCGCATCAGTATTAACCCTCAGACACTGAACGACGACGTGCTCAAAATCATCGGCCGCCGCCACACGACGGAACAAACTCTTTCCGCTTTTGCCCTTGCGCGAAGCTTGGGGTTCGATAATATTAACATGGACTTAATAGCCGGGCTTCCGGGTGATACGGTTCAAAGTTTTCAATCCACCCTTGACAGGGTAATCGGGCTTGCGCCGGAAAGCATCACGGTGCACACACTTGCTTTAAAGCGTTCGGCCCGAATCTTTCAGGACGAAAGCAAGCCCTTCAGCAATGACGCCGAGGCGGCAGGGCAGATGTTGGATTATGCAGATGCCCGGCTGTTACAGAACGGCTATGCGCCGTACTATCTTTATCGTCAAAGCCGAATGGTTGGCAATCTGGAAAATACCGGCTGGGCTAAGCCGGGCTATGAAAGTCCCTACAATGTTTATATCATGGACGAAACCCACACCATTCTTGCCTGCGGCGCGGGCGCATCCAGTAAAATAAAAGATCCCCGGTCAGACCGTCTGGAACGGATATTTAATTTTAAATATCCATATGAATATATTAATCGATATGAGGAAATCATTATTAGAAAAGATCAGGTGAAAGCTTTATATGACAGATTTCGTAGAATATCAGAATGAATTAAGTTGGATTAACGCCGCTGCAAACACGTCACCCGAAGCTTTCGTAACCTCTACGGAGGAGGCCTATCACAAAAACATCCGTGATATCGCCAAAAGTATTTCCGAAACGCAGGATTGCTGTAAGCTGGTTATGCTTTTCGGGCCGTCCAGCAGCGGAAAAACCACCACTTCGCACCTTTTGGAAAGCGCGTTTCGGGAAATTGGAATTGGCTCCACTATTATTTCTCTGGATGATTTTTACCGCGGTGAAAGTCAGGCGCCGCTCTTGCCCAATGGCCAGCATGACTATGAGTCCGTGAATGCACTGAATGTTCCGGAAATTGAAAGCTGCCTTTTAAGTCTGATCAATGACAACCGCTGTGATATGCCTGTATTCAACTTTGAAATCCGCATGCCGTACCCGCACAGGCGTCAGGTTGTATTAAAAGAACACGATATTGCAATTGTGGAAGGGATTCACGCGCTCAATCCCGTGATAACGGAAAAGCTGCCCGCAAATGGCGTGAGTAAAATCTACATCAGCGTAAAGCAGGGTATCCATGACGGGGAAAACGAGCTTTTTACCGCGAATGGGATGCGCCTTGTGCGAAGGATTGTCCGCGACTATAACTTCCGCGGCACCACTCCCGAGCGTACACTTGCCATGTGGCCTGCGGTGATGGAAGGCGAGCGGAAGTACATTAAGCCTTACCGCAACGAGGTGGACTACACCATTAATTCACTGCATCTTTATGAAACCTGCGTGCTGAAAATGCAGGCGATTTCGATTCTGGAGACGGTTCAAAAAGACAGCGAACAATACGGCCTGGCGCAGAGGCTTATTCAAAGCCTGCAAAAGTTTGAGCCGATTCGCTATGAATTTGTGCCCAAAATCTCCATTCTCCGCGAATTTATCGGCGGCGGGATATATTGATTGATTCATATTGCATTTCTCATGGCATTAGTGCTATAATTTAATGAAGAAAAACCAATAAAAGGAGCGTGTCATTATGGGACTGTTTGAAGATGTTGTTGTCAATGCGAAATCAGCGGTTAATGTGGTTGGCAAAAAGGCCGGTCAGATTGTTGATGTTTCCAAGCTCAGAATCAGCGCTGCCGACTTAAACAACGAAATTTCAAAACGCTACGAATCACTTGGCAGAACGGTTTATGAAGCGAAAAAAACAGATAACGATTCTTCCGATTTAGTCAGCGAATGCATTACTGCAATAGATGATTTATATGAGCAGCTTGACGCTGTAAACGAACAGTTGGTTGCAATGCGTGCAAAATTAGTGTGTAAAAACTGCGGGCAGGAAAATCCGCAGAGCTCGGTTTATTGCAGCAAATGCGGCCATAAACTTTCGGAGGACTGATTTCAGTTTGACGCATTGAAAAAGAGGGGGGTTGAACCCCTCTTTTTCAATGCGTCTGAATGTTCATAATATCTTAATCTTTTTAGTATACTTTAATGTACAGTGTATTCATTGATTAAAGGGAAACGGATGTGTCGGAATGGAAAATAGTAGGTCTGCAAGAGTCGGCAAACAAAGTTTTTTGCATGGCGCTTTAATTTTGATGGTTGCAATTGCTTTGGTCAAAATTATTGGCGCGTTGTTTAAAATTCCGCTGGCCTGGATTCTTACGCCTGTGGGGAATGGGTATTTTGGGAATGCGTATGCGTTGTATTTCCCGATTTTTAGTTTGGCGACGGCTGGCTTTCCGATTGCAATTTCCCGGCTGGTATCCGAAAATTCCGCGCGCGGGCGCTACAGGGACATCCGGCAAATTCATACAGTATCCATCAAAATATTTATTGTATTGGGAATTGTGGCCTTTTGCATTATGTTTTTCGGCGCAAAACCTTATGTTCAGTATGCCGACAGCAATAATCCCAACAGCGCCCTGCCGGCAATTTACGCTCTGGCACCGGCTATTTTCTTCAACAGTTTGATGGCGATTTACCGCGGTTATTACGAAGGACTGCGCAATATGTACCCGACCGCGATTTCCGAAATCGTGGAGGCACTGTCCAAACTGGTTTTTGGGTTAACGGGGGCCGCGCTGATTATTCAGGCCGGGATGCGGGAGTATGCCGCAAGCGGCACCGTATATGGCATAAAACAGGCTTCTGCCGAATTTGCCAAACAGGCAACCCTTCCTTACGCTGCCGCGGGCGCGATTTTCGGCGTAACCGTCGGCTCCGTATTTGGGTTCCTGTTTCTGTTTATTTATCATAAAAGGCACAGCGACGGTATCACACGGGAAATGCTTCAGTCCTCGCCGCGTCCCATTCCAATGCAGATGACAACTTCCAGGCTGATACGGACCGCGATTCCAATCGCGCTGGGTTCTCTAGCAGTGAACCTTTCCACCCTGATTGACAGTACCTTTCTGAAAAGACGGATCAACGACATAATGGCGGATCATTCCCAGGTTATTTTAAATCTGTATAAAGGTGTGATTCCTTCTTCCGTCATACAGATGAATAATGTGCCCACTTTTCTGTTCGGCTGTTTTTCCAACGCTTCCACTTTGTTTATGCTGGTTCCTGCCGTTACCCAGGCGTTCGGTGTGAGCGCGCTGCCAAATGTAACCGAGGCATGGACGGGTGGCGACCCTAAAAAAATTAAAAAAAGCATTGAATCTGTTCTCCGCATCGTCGCAATGATTACAATTCCCGCCGGTTTGGGCCTTTCTGTTTTGTCAACTCCGATTGCCAGCCTGTTGTACGGCTCGAACAACGCTCCTTCGGTCATTGGGAAAATCCTTGTGCTCCTGGGTCTGGGCGCGATTTTTGCGGCCATGAGCACACCAATCAACAGTATGCTGCAGGCGGTGGGCAGGGTCGACATGCCCGTTAAGCTGCTTGTGGTCGGTTTAGCGATTAAACTGGTGCTGAATTATACTTTGGTTGGCATTCCGGAAATTAATGTTATGGGTGCCGGGACAGGTACTCTTGTATGCTATATATTTATTACAGTTTTTTCTTTGTTTTTCCTTTGCAGGGAAACCCGGATCGTACCGAACTTTGTATCCATATTTTTAAAACCGCTTTTGGCCTCCATGGTCTGTGCAACCGCGGCATATTTTGTTCAAAAGGTGGGTGCCGCAGTTATTTCCGGAAAGCTGGCAACCTGTTTTGCGATTGTGGTTGCGGGGCTTGTTTACATCATTTGCATGCTTTGGTTTAAAGCGCTTCATAAAAGTGATATTCTTATGCTTCCCAAAGGACAAAAAATTGCAAAAATACTTGAAAAACATAACTGGATAAGGTAAAATGATAGCAGTTTAGCCGATATTTTACCATGGGAGATATTTGATTTGGATTTTAAAAGAAAAGACAGATATACTATTGATGATATGTTAAACATCATGAAGATACTGCGTTCCCCAAACGGCTGCCCATGGGATAAAGAGCAAACTCATCACAGCATTCGAAACTGCCTGATTGAAGAAACTTATGAAGCGGTAGAGGCAATCGACAACGAGGATGCCGCGCTTTTACAGGAAGAATTGGGCGATGTGCTTTTGCAGGTGCTCTTTCATTCTCAACTTGAAAGTGAGATAGGTCATTTTGATTTCTCGGATGTGGTGGACGGAATTGCAAAGAAAATGATTGTTCGCCATCCGCATGTTTTCGGTGATACGGTTGTCAGCGGTTCTGACGAGGTGTTAGTTAATTGGGATGCCATTAAAAAGGAAACGAAGAGCCAAACCACGCAAGCTGAGGTTTTACAGAGTGTTTCCCGGGCTTTGCCGGCGTTAATGCGCAGTGCCAAGGTACAGCATAAGGCCGCAAAGGTTGGCTTTGACTGGCCGGATGTTTCCGGTGCACTGGATAAAGTGGAGGAAGAGGCACAGGAATTAAGGGAGGCAATTGCTTCCGGTAGCCCGGATGACCGTGTGGAAGAGCTGGGTGATCTGCTGTTTTCCGTTGTGAATGTTTCCCGCTTTTTAAACGCAGAACCGGAGCAGGCGCTGAGTCTTTCGTGTGATAAATTTATTTCACGGTTTCAAAAAGTAGAACAACTGGCAAAAGAACGCGGCGTTGACATGGCTTCGTCAACTCTGGATGAGCTCAATTTACTTTGGAATGACGCCAAGGCAAATTAATCATTCTCAGCTTCATGCTGTTGAATAATAAAAAAAACGGAGGTCAAATTATAATGAATAAGACAGAATTAATTGCTGCTGTTGCAGAAAAAGCAAGTATTTCCAAAAAAGATGATGATAATGCTGTTAATGCGGTAATCGACACAATCGTTTCGAGCGTTCCACAAGATGAAAAAGTACAAATTGTTGGTTTTGGTACCTTCGAAGTCCGTTCCCGCAGCGAAAGACAGGGTCGTGACCCAAGAACGAATTCCCCGATCACCATTCCGGCTTCCAAGGTTCCTGCATTTAAGGCAGGGAAGGCATTCAAAGACGCAACAGCGAAATAATGTAGTTTTATTTGCATTTTTAAGGGACTGTAACACAAAGAAAGGTTACGGCCCCTTGTTTTTTAATCAGAAAGGAAATTTTATGAGGCTGGACAAGTATTTAAAGGTGTCACGCATTATTAAGCGCCGCACCGTTGCAAACGACGCCTGTGATGCCGGAAGGGTTCTTGTAAACGGAAAACCCGCCCGTGCTTCTTACGAGGTGAAGCCGGGCGATATTTTGGAACTTCAGCTTGGTTCGCACGGTGTCAGGGCTCAAATACTCAGTATTAATGAATATGCAAAAAAAGATACTGCTGAGGAAATGTATAAAATTCTGTCCGACGAGCCAAGACAGCTTTAGTATATGTCCTCCTGCTGATGCATACAAATTGGTATGAACCGGTAGGAGGTAATTTAGATGACAGAAGAAAAAAAGCCCTCGAAAGCTCCCCATAGTCTGATTGTTGAAAACCGCCGGACGCTCACTGCCTCCGGGGTTTCCAATGTTGACAGTTTTGATGAACAGACCATTGTGGCCTACACCGACTTGGGCGAACTGATTATTCGCGGTTCCCAGCTGAAAATCAATAAACTGAATATTGAAACAGGAGAGCTCACCTTAATGGGAGACATTATTTCCATGTCTTATTCCGAAAACAAGCCTGTCGGGGGATTTTTCTCAAGGCTGTTCAAATAGGGGAGTGAGGCCTGTTGTATTCTTCTCTTTCGCTGCAGTTTCAGGGTTTTTTAATTTCCATTGGGGTGGGAATCTTACTGGGTGCGTTTTACGATGTCTTCCGTATTTTCCGTATTGTATTCCAGTCTGAGAAACGGGCGGTATTTTTTCAGGATTTATTTTACATGCTCTGTACTGCTTTTGTCACATTTTTGGTGGCGCTTGGCGTGAATTATGGCGATGTTCGGTTTTATATTTTGTCCGGGGAAATCATCGGCTGGTGTCTGTATTTTTTAACAGTCGGCATGGTTACCTTTCAGGTGTTTCAATTTACGTCCCGTCTTCTGCGCAAGTTTATAATAAATCCAATAAAGAAAATAATTTTTAAATTATTCCACTGGATTTTCAGTAAAATCAAAATCATTGGCAAAAATGTAAAAAATGTCACACTAAATCAGAAAAAACGCTTGAAACAGCACAGAGAAATAGTGTATAATCATTTCATTAGTAAACGCAAAGCAAGAAAGAAAAAAATCAGCAAAAGCAAACGGATGAAACGAAAAAAAACGGCAAAGCTTGAGAGGGCGGTGCTGAAACATGAAAGTAATCAAGGCAAAAAAACAAAAAGGTAGTTTATTGTTGCGGCTGGCGATTTTCGCTTTCGCGGTTTATACTGTTGTGGCGCTTGTGAACCAGCAGGTTCAGATTAGCCAAAAGCGCCAGGAACTTGATTCCGTTAAACAGCAGATTCAAATTCAGGAAATAAAAAATGAAGACATAAAGCACGCTTTGAGTACGGGTGCCAATGCGAGCGGCGATTACATGGAGCGTGTTGCGCGCGAAGGGCTTAATTTGGCAAAACCGGGCGAACGTGTTTTTGTTAATATAGCCGGTAATTAATGGCTCTATTATTTAAGGAGGAAATCACTTACATATGCAGCTTGAGGTAGGAACAGTTCTGGAAGGA
>JAEWBE010000053.1 GCA_023391275.1 Bacillota bacterium
GGTTTCAACCTGCTAAATCGAATGCTCATAATAAGGGAATGGTTGGCGGATTATGTTACGAATGCGAAGCTCAAAATGAAGGTGAGACGAGATAATGTGCTCATATTACGAAGCTTTGTTTGCCAAATCATTCTTCAAATAATGCTTAATTAATGACTAAATTTGCTCAGTTAGACTTTTATTTCCTGTTTTATGGCATTTAGAATAAAAAGAGAAGCATTGTAGCAACAGATGCAAATCCAATTTGCTTGAGCAATTCTTTCAACTCCTCTTGCTCAAAACCATTGTGAATCAGATCGGAAGTGATACTTTCGTTTTTATTGAAGTCGACAACTAATAAATTCCCGTCTTCTTTCAATATATTATATAATTTAGTCAAAATTAAACGACTGTTTTTAATATAAAGGAGAACCTGTGACATTATAATATAATCAACATGTAATGTGCTGGGTACCTCCTCTAAAAAATCACAGCAAAAGGGTTTGCTGTTTTCAATATGACCAATTTCAATTTTTTATAATAACGTCCCATCTATATCTCTGAAAACAATTTTATATTCTTGCATTTAATTCACTTCCACTTTCGCATTTGATAATTAGCTGAACTTCCTGTTGTTAGTATTATTATGCTCAATTATTGCTCCTTTCAGTGGCTAGAAATCTGCTCAGCGCTTCCTCATAATACGTTCTTTCAGAGAATCCGGAAGATAGATGATCAGCGAGCGCGAACGAAATGACGACCTTATAGCGGGCCTTGAGGCTAAATGATCTATATTACCTTTAATCACAGCTTTCTATCATGGTTTCAGCCTACTAAATCGAATGATTATAATAAGGGGGTGGCTGGCAAATTATGTTACGGATGCGAAATCCAATGCGAAGTGCGCCAGACCATGTTCTCTTATTGTAAAAAAAAGCACAAACATCACCAGTTACTGGCGAATGTCTGTGCTTATATAGTACCAATGCGAAGCTCAAAATAGAAGGGAGGCGTAACATTGTGCTCATTCTACATAGTTATTTTTTCTTAACAGGAATACAAATTTCGCTGTAGTAGTTTTCATCCTGATTCCCTTTCGGATAATCACCAATATAATAGTGTCATTCCAGTTAGTCTTTCAATAAGAGTATAGATCGATTATTATATCATTCAGCTGATTTTGACAATGACCTTGCCACTGCAGCGCAGTGCAGGATCGGAAAATACATCATTGATATGATCTAAATCAATGATAGTTGTTATCATAGGGGTGACCTCTATGGTCTTCGTTTCCAGAATGCTAAGGGCGCGCTCAAAAGTATAGGGATTAATAAACGAAGAAGTGAGCTTAAGCTCCTTTTTGAATATGATGTCCGGTTGAACAGGAAGCTGGACATCTGGCCCTGTGAGTCCAAACATCATGACGGTTGCGCCAAGCCCTGCCCAGTTAATGGCATCCTCCAAAGTATGGACATTCCCAAGACATTCGATAACAACATTTATGTTTTTGCAGTTTTCGACAAGTATTTGGGGGATATTTTCACTTAATGGATCAGCGGTTATATCGGCGCCAAGTTTCTTTGCGAGCTCGCGCTTTTCAGCAACGGGTTCGCTTAATATTACCCTCGACGCGCCAGACTTTTTGGCTAACTGAAGCATAATCAATCCAATAGTGCCGCCGCCTATGATCAATACTTCGTCTCCCATTTTTATATTGCACAAATGTTTGAGAAATATTAAAATGCCCCCGGCCTATACAAAAATGATGGGGCACCGATATTTTCAGCCTACGCACGGCGCAGTCGCTTGTTCGCACTGATAACCATGAAAATACCGATGGTAAGCAATATCAGACAGACCGCCGAACCGGTAAGCGCGTTCATAAGCTGCCGCAAGCCCGGCTCGAGATCACTTCCGAAAGACACGAACATAGCGGTTTGCAGAGACAGCATGGCGACGAGCGCGGAGGCGAAGCTGAAGGTCTTGATGGAAACAAGGACAGGATTGTGCATTTTCCGCGTTTTGACCATATAGACAACAGCGCGTGTCAGGCAGTAGAAGTCGTATAGGGCTACGGCATAAATGAGCGTCCCGTGGTAGATAAAGCCCTGTCCCTCACGGACAATGAGGACAACCACTCCCTGCAGCGCCACGGTCATGATGATGAGCAGCACGCCGCTGAACCGGTAAGCTCTGAATTCATGGCGTCGGCGTTCTCTTTCGTTAATCAATGTCCTTAGCCTGCGGTTACTGCGCAATAGCAGAAACCGTGCGACACATAGAACAGCATAGTAACCCGCAAGCACCATGAGCCATGCGGAGGCAAAATACCAGCCCGCCGCGGCCTTCATGAGCGTCAGCAGGATATCTAGGACAAGCGTACCGAAAGTCATGGTAACCGTGCGGAAAGAATATCGTCAATGGCCTCTGCGTGATTGAAGTGAGGGAAATTTTGTGTAGTTACAGCTGGGTTTTTAGGAATCAGATTCAGTGTCCAAGCAACATCCTTAGCGGTCATTTTTGTGCCGTCCTGAAACGACACATCATTTCGAAGCGTCAGTGTGTATTCCAGACCGTTGTCGGAAACACTCCATTTCGTTGCAATCCAGGGCTTTATTGTACTCGTAGTTGTATCAAACCAAAGCAGTGGATCATACATTGCAAACAAGTCAATTCCGTCGCGGTTTGCCACGATCACATTGTTGCACATCGGAACCAGGTTGGAAAATTCGGAGCCAATGCCGATATTTAACGTATCTTTTGCTGCAGTGTTTGCCGCTTCACCGCTACTTTGCGACGAGGTCTGACCCCCGCCACAGCCTGCTAGAGTGGAAAACATTAATGTCAAAGAAAGTACTAATGCCACGAGCCTTTTCATCTGTTTAATCCTCCATTTCATTTGTTGCGGGTGATGGCCGGTGCTACCTCCTGAAAAAGCAGCCAGGCCACAGAAAATGTAATCGTTATCATTTTCAGTGAGCTAAATATATCATACGCAAAAGTATTTGTCAATCATTTTTATTTTGAATTGCATAAATTTTATGGTTAATATGTTTTCATTTTATACATAACGCCTTAGAAATATTAATTGTTTTATTATCAAGTTATAGTTTTCTGTAAATTTACATTTTCGATTACTTTTTGTTGACAAATACGAAAAAAAGTGTAGACTTAAGAAGTAATTACAAATACTTAACTAACTGTTCGGTGTGTTCAGATTTGAGGTAAATAAAATTATGGCAGATATCACTATCAAAGATGTAGCCAAATGTGCGGGTGTCTCTACTGCAACAGTTTCCAGAGTCATTAATGGTGCGATAGGTGTGCGTCCGAAAACAGTAGAACGCGTTAATAAAGCAATCGCTCAGGTCAATTACGTTCCTAACGCGGCAGCTCGAAATTTAAAAACAGATACAACCAAAATGATTGGCCTGTTGATCTCAAATATTTCCAACTCCCATTTTACATCCATGGCTAAAATCATCGAGACAATCTTACACAAAGATGGATACAGTATGGTTGTGTGCAGCACGGACGATGATCCAAATTTGGAATTGGACTATCTAAGCCGACTGATGAGCCTGCGTGTTGATGGTTTAATTTTAAATACAACTGGACAAAATGATGATTTTATTTCCGGATTAAGCCATAATCTTCCCATTGCCTTAGTTGACCGAAGTATAACAACGCCTAACTTTTTGGGAGATTTTGTCGGTTCTAATAACTTCGAAGGCGTTTATGCACTTACTAAACACCTGATTGGTTATGGTCACCGCAAAATAGGTATTATTACTTCAAATCTGCACGTCAGCACGGGGCAAGAACGCCTTTCTGGTTTCCAAAAGGCAATGCTGGAAATCGGAATTTCAGTTGACGGAGCTTATCCATACCGATATGATAGTCAATACTTCAATATTGAAGGGGGAGTTGAGGGCTGCCGCTATCTTATGTCTTTGAAAACCCCACCTACCGCTATTGTAGTAGCAAATAACACCATGGCAGTTGGCGTTTACACGTACCTCCACGACAATCATATTTTGACCCCCGACGATGTTTCTGTGGTATCTTATGGCAACATCAGCAACAGTGAATTGTTCCGCACCGAGCCCACCTATGCAACTTTGAGTCCTTATTTTATTGGAGAGAAGGCCGCAAAATTGTTGCTTTCACGCATTGAAGACCCAACCCGCAGCAATCGAGAGGTCATTTTTGAACCATTTTTAGTTGTAAATGAAAGCACCCGTTCCCTATAATTATTTGTGTTAATCCCCTGCTAAAAGATAGCAGGGGATTTTTCTGTTATATGAAAATTTCTCTTGACAATAGACCATTACTGTGCTACTTTAAAAAAGTAATCGTTTTCATTTTCATACATCTCAATTTCCTGGATAGTTCATTTTGACTCATTTGAAACTGAAAAGGAGAATGTATAAATGAAACAGCACATCATCCATATGTGGGAAGTACATGAAATCGTACTGACCTCTGAGCATATTTTCGATAACCCCTATATCGATGTAACTGTGTGGGTCGACCTGAAAGGCCCTAACTTTAATAAGCGTGTCTTTGGTTTCTGGGATGGTGGCAACACTTTCCGCGTTCGTGTTACCGCTACTGCTCCTGGTACTTGGACCTATGTTTCCGGCGCCAGCGTAGAAGATGCCGGACTGATTGGAAAAAACGGTGGATTCCTGGCACTGGAGTGGACCGAGGCCGAGAAAGAAAAAAATCCGTGTCGTCGTGGTATGGTTATTGCCACAGAAAACGGTCACGCCATGCAGTATACCGATGGTACTCCTTACATTATGGTTGGCGACACATGGTGGGCCCTTGCTACCTACCGTTACCCATGGGTGGATGACGAAAAAGAACGTCCCATTGGCCCCGATATGTCCATCAAGGATATGGCTCGTCATCGCCGAAAGCAAGGCTATAACGCTGTTGGTATGATCTGCGCCTTCCCAACCTGGGCAAACGACGGGAAACCTGCTACGATTCCCATGAACGACGAGCATAACAGCTTCGTCCGCGGTGCTTGGGCTAACTGCAGCGTTGAGGATTGGACTAAAATCAGATCTGACCCTGAGATTGCAGCAAGAACATCTGCCCGGGATATGCACAACTCTGGTGGCCGCGTGTTCCAGTTTCCCGGAAAAGTTGCCGGTTATGAGGACCTGATTCCGGATTATGACCGAATAAACCCTGAATATTTTAAAGAGCTTGATAAAAAGATGGACTGGTTGAACGCAAACGGCTTTACCGTCTTTATTGAGGCTTTGCGTCGGGATTGCTCTAAGACTTTTAAGTACTACTACGATTGGCCTATGGTCTATACCCGGTATATCCAGTATATTTTTGCTCGTTATCAGGCCAATAACTGTATTTTTAGCCCCATCCACTTCGATGTAAAGATGCAATCTATAGATGCCAGAGAGTTTAACGAACCAATAAACCTCTTCATCGATCTCTATGGGAAACCTCCTTTCGGAACTCTTATGGGAACCAACGCCCCCGGCTCCACTAAAACGGCTTATGGCGGCCCCGACGAGCAGCATTGGAAAACCATGGACCAGATTGGAAATTTCCGTGATCACGAGCACTACTGGCTTCTGACCGATATCTTTAATGATGATAATCCGGTACCGGCTATCAATGGTGAGCCTTATTATCCGGGCCATGTCAGTATTATGGCCGGTAAAAATGGTTACCTCACCGACTTTATCTTTGGAAATGTTGACAGCAGAGAGGATCAGCTGAATTTCCGCTCTTCTCTTTTCGGTAGTGCTCTCTCTGGCGGTTACGGCGGCAATCTTGCCGGCTATGAAGGAATGTGGAGCGGTAATGTGGAGCCGGAGGAAGAACCGTACAAAGTTTGGGATACCATGACTTTCCCGGTTACCAATCAGGCCCGCTACTTCCGCGACTTTCTGCTTTCCGAGGGCAAGAGGTATGAGGAACTGATCCCCGATCCGGATCTGCTATTCCCTAGCAAAGCTGGGCATTATACCGGCTGGCGTGGCTGGGCTTACTGCTCTGCAACTGAAAATCGTGATCTAGTTTTCGGTTACACAGAAAAGGATTGTCCTCCTGTCCGAATTCGTGGATTACGGCCTTATGATACTTATGAAATCTCCTTCTTTAATCCCCATACCGGTGAATGGCTAAAGGAGACATCTATACTTACGGTGAACCACCTTGGAACTATCGTGCTTCCGGATGAGCCAGATGAATTGGATTGGGCATTCAAAGCGAAGAAGATCCAGGCAGAATATGTCATCGATAACACGACAGATATTTTGGCTGGCAAAGGCAGTGAGATCAATTTCTCCTATATTGAAACTGATTCGTTGATATAATTTGTTTATAAAAATTCTAGATGAGAATCTATTATACTAAGCCCTCTACCGCAATACTGAACTGTTTCCTGTTGAGGAAACCAAGTAATGAAAGTCCTATTGGAGAAGGTATAATAAGCTGAACGCCAAGAAAAGCGTGAAAAGTAAAACCTGTTTATGAAAAGAGCGAAGAAAGTGCGTTCCCATGTCACGGGAACGCACTTTTCAATTCTTAATATATAATTAACTTACAATGACAAAACGAAGAAAAAAGTATGTGAGATATCAATTTATAAGGAGTGTAAGATTCTAGTGTGATCTACGTTCCGAATTTTACGATTATCTGCACCGGCGTAATAGCAAAATTACTATTAAAAATGATGTTCTGGCTAAAATAATCATCTTCAAAGAGAATGAAGATCGTCATGAATCTCGCCGTATTCAGAACATGATATTACAGTGTAATATCATATCAAGATCAATGATAAACGAGTTTCTCAAATAATAAATTAACAAAGTTAATCGCGAAAGGGGCAAAGAAGCCGTATCGCTATTATCCAAATAAAACGAAACCACTATGAAGTATGGGGCCTTCCGACTACGCACAATAAACCAAGGGATAAAATGCGGGGGTGGCTTATGAAAATACTGTTATCTTTTTTCGCATCAGACAAATTCCTTAGCTGTTTAATTTTTCAGCAGATACCATTCTATTGAGTCATTAAGAAAAGATCGGTGTTCTATAATTTCACGATAATTTCTGATCTAAATAACATAAAACTTCGTCCTGCGTTTTCATCGCGAGCAGTTTTCCGGCAAGCTCCGCTGCCTTTTCCGCCGATATTTGTGAAAGGGCCTCTTTCACCCCAGCTAGATTGGAAGGGCTCATGCTTAGCTTCCGGATACCAAACCCGGCCAGAACAACTGCCGCCTTCGGGTCACCGGCCAACTCTCCGCAGACGGATAGCGGCTTCCCCGCTGCCAGAAAGGCATCGGCAATCATTTTAAGGATACGAAGCATAGCCGGTGCCATGCTTTGATAATACAAGCTGATTTCGGAATTCATGCGGTCCGTCGCCGTAAGATACTGACAAAGGTCATTAGTTCCAATGCTGGCAAAATCGACTTCTTCGGCGATCAGGTCAGCAATCAACGCGGCTGAGGGGATTTCGATCATGACTCCGACTTTTATGTTTTTGTCATAAGCCAGGTTTTCGGTATCCAGTTCAGCCCTGACTTCCTGAAGTACAGCCTTTGCGTTGTAAATATCGTCCATGCTTCCTACCATCGGGAACATCAGCCAAATCTCTCCATATGCAGAAGCTCGGAGGATAGCGCGCAGCTGTGTTTTAAAAATATCCTTACGATCCAGGCAGAATCGTAAGGCTCGTTTTCCGAGAAAAGGATTCTGCTCTTTCGGCAGATCCAGATAGCTAAGATTTTTATCCCCGCCAATATCCAATGTGCGGATTGTGACCAATTTGCCGCAGGCGTTTTCAACTACTTTTCGGTAGGCCTGGAACTGCTCTTCTTCACTGGGAAGATGGTCGTTTTCCATATAGAGAAACTCGGTGCGAAAAAGGCCAACAAAGTCACCGTATCGGTACCCGTCACCGGGTGAATCGGAACCGATATTGATTCCCGTCTCAATTCGGGTGCCATCCGACATTACGGAGCTTACTTCAAAAAACCTTGCTGTTTTAATCGCTCTTTCTTCATAGGCGATCTTTTTCGCGTTGAAATTTTGCTTTTCCTCTTTTGTCAATTCAACGGTTACCGTTCCCAAAACGGCGTTGACGGCTGCCTCGTCTCCCTCCGACAGCATGCCCATCACGTTTTCCACTCCTAAAACAGCGGGAATTCCACAGCTTCTGGCGATGATGGCCAAGTGCGAAGTTTCACCCCCCGTTTCCGTAACGATTGCAAGAACATTTTCACGGTCCAGGTTTGCCGCGACGCTCGGAAGCAGATCGCGCGTGACGACAACTACTTTTTCTGGCAGTTTGGAAAGGCTGCACTCCGGTTTTCCCAACAAAATTCTGAGGATTCTGTCTCGGACATCTTTTAGGTCTGAGACCCGGCCCGCAATAAGCGGATCAGTGACTTTGCCTAATACAGCGATAAACTCAGCAAAGGCCTCGGAAACAGCATAATCCGGCATCTTTCGATTCCCGGAAATCGCTTCGTGGACCATCCCAATAATTTCTTCATCCTCCAGAAGTTCCTGGTGGGCTTTGATAATTTCCGCTTTTTCACCGGAGGCATTCCCCAAATCCAGGATACCATCCAATTCGTCGTTCGCGGCCTTCAGGGCATGATCAAATTCTTCGATATAGCGTTCCTCTTTCCCCGCTTCAAAATACGCTTCCTTTGCCGAGTAGGAAAACGGCTGATAAAGAAATACTTTTCCCAAGGCCATCCCGGGGGAAACTGGGCTTCCTTTTAAGATCATACATTCATCTCCAAAAGAATTCATCTATAATAATTTTCAAGAAAAGAAGCCACCCCATCCTGATTGGAGGAAGCCGCAATAAAATCCACATACTGAAAGACATCCTGCTCCGCGTCCCTAACGGCAACAAAATATCCGGAAGCACCTTTCATGGAAATATCGTTTCTGCTGTCCCCAAACACGAGTACGTCTTCTCTTTCAATACCAAGTGTTTTTTCAAGCTTTGCCAGTCCGCTTCCTTTATTAGTGTTTTGGTTCGTAATTTCGATTTCAAACCGCGATGCCAAAACGGCTTCAATCCCTTTCACTTTCTGCAATCTTTTACAAAGAGGATTCCAATCCAAAGAGCCATCCTGTAGGCAAGAGAATTTTTCAACTCTATATCCGGAGCCCTTCAAAAAAGCAGAGGCACTTGGAACGACTATGGCATGACGACGCAAAAAACCAACCCACTGCCGTCCGCGTTGCGTCTGCCTTTGTGCACCATCATAAATACCGAGGCTTTTCCCCTCCATGACTATGCCTTCCTGGCAATAAAGGTTGAAAGCGGAGCCATAGCCCCCAGCAAGCTCCAAAACTGAAAGAACAAGCTCTATGTTCATTTCATCCTGAAAAAGGACCTTGGCGCCGGGGTTTTCGGAATTTTCGCTTACACACGCTCCATTGGAAGAAATCAGCCAATGAAGCCCCCGAATCTTCCGGATGCTTTCTGGGATGAGGGCGGTTGCACGGCCAGTGGCTGCCACCAATACAGCGCCCCTATTTCCGGCATCCTCCAACGACTGAATGGTCCGATGTGAAACTTCCCCTGTCTTTTTACTTAAAACAGTTCCGTCCAGATCGAACACGATCAGCTTCATATTTTTCATCAAGTTATTCATGAAATCCGGAGTCGACAAGCTTAATCAGTGCTTCTACCGCTTCCCTTTCCCCTTCGCCATTGGCGGAAATTTCAATGACAGAGCCTTTGGTGAGTTCCTCACTCATAATGCGGATCAGCGATTTTGCGTTCACCGCGGTCCCCTTGGCGTTGCTGACATTCTGCACCGTGACGGAGCAGGCGAACTTTTTCGCGGTCTGGGCAAACGCCCCCGCCGGTCTGGCGTGAATCCCGGTTTCATTGATAATAGTGGTACGTTTTGAGTACATGCAGTTTGATCTCCTTCCTTATATGGTGAGCGCGATACTGGAGCCCTCAAAGGTTGCGTCTTTGATGATTCTAGCTTTTTCGCAGTCGCCGATTGTATAGGTGTCGGGCGTGATACCGTAAAACCCTTTGGCTTCCACCTCCTTCGGTCGCACTCCTGTTGCAATAATTACGGTATCGGCCGGCAGCGTCTTCACGATCCCGTCCTTCTCCTTAACCACCACCGTGCTGTCTGTAATCTCCATACAGGAGGTATCGGTATATACCTTGAGAGTTTTCGTCGCTTCCATGTGCTGGCGTAGTCCGATTTTATAAAGCATGTTCCCCTGCGCAGCAATTTCGCCCGTCATCTCCACAATGCTGACGTCTTTTTTCTCCAGCGCCGCAAGTTCCAGCCCTATTTCCGCACCGATGGTGCCTCCGCCGATCACAACGACCCGCTGCCCGATTCGCTCGCCGTGTTCAATGGCTTCGTAAAAACCAATGACGTTCCTGCTTTGGATTCCGGGAATGGGTGGGGCAAACGGTTCGGCTCCGATTGCGATCATTACGGTGTCCGGATGAAGTTTCCTCACTGTCTCCGCCGTTGCATCGATGTTCAGCCTCACCGTGACGCCGGATTTTCTCAGCTGTGCCTTCAGATAGTCGAGGTAAGCTGTAACATCCTCTTTATATTTTTCCATCGCGACATAGTGGATGGCCCCGCCGACATGGTCGGTCTTTTCCAGCAGAATCACTTCATGGCCCCTGCTGTCCGCCGTCAGCGCGGCGCAGATACCGGCTGGACCCGCGCCGACGATAGCAACACGCTTGCATCTTTCCGCCGGCTCCGCTTTTGCGGGGTACCACGACTCGTTATAATAGCGCGGATTGACAGAACACGCCACGTTCTTGCGGCCCGTTGCAATGTGATAACATTGCAAGCAGCGGATGCAAGGCACAATATCTTCCGGCCTGCCTTCCATCGCCTTTTTGGGCCACTGGGGATCCGCTACCAGCGGCCGGCCCAAGGCCACCAGATCGGCAACCCCGTCAGCGATCAGCTTTTCCGCCTGGTTCGGGTTCATGATTGCGCCTACGACGGTAACGGGAATGTTTACGTTCTGTTTCACGACCTTCGCATAACGGGCGTTCGGCATGTGTTCTTCAAACGTCGTCGTGGATGTGTGAACATTGCCCTCGTGGTTGATGTCCAGCCCGCAGGAGACATGTACATCATCAATCAGATGCTCCGCCGCCTTTATGAAGGTCAATACGTCTTCAAACCGGATACCGCCCTCTACCCATTCGATGGCGGAAACGCGCATATCAACAGGGAACCCCGGTCCCACTGCCTTGCGTATGCGCTCCAGAATCATAAGGGGGAACCGCATGCGCTTTTCTATGCTGCCGCCGTACTGATCTTTGCGTTTATTGAAAAGTGGGGATAGAAATTCATCCACCAGCCAACCATGCCCAAAATGAAGGAATACCATGTCGAAGCCGCAATCCCTAGCGTCCACAGCCGCCTGCGCGTAGCAATTCGCAGTGTGCTCCATCATTTCTTCCGTCATTTCCTTCACTTCTACGCCGTCCTCGCGAAGAAAGCCCGTTGGGCCTATAGCATAGTCATGAACACGTGCATACTGCCCCGCATGGCCCAATTCGATGGAGGCCCTCGCGCCGCCGGCCTGAACGGAGCGAACGCGCTCCTTCATTTCTGCAATCTGGTACTTGGAGAAAGCATATTCATCATCGGCACTCATCCAGGAAGAGCGCCCCGGTTCGACGAACGTAGAGCTGGCGATCACGATGCCGGCTCCTCCGCAGGCCTTGTCATAAAAGCTGCCCTTAGTGGGGAGCGTAGGTGCTGCGACGATACGGTTTTTCACTACCACTGAATTGATTTTGATTGGACTGAACAAATTCGGATATTTCATGTTTACCTCCGCTAATCCAAGTCAGCGCCATTGGACGCAATGACTTTTCGATACCAATCGAAGGAATCCTTTCTCCTTCTGCTTAAAGTTCCTCCGCCCTTGTCATCCCGGTCGACATAAATAAGCCCATACCGCTTTTTCATTTCGCCGGTGCTGGCGGAGACGAGGTCGATACAACCCCAGAGCGTGTAACCCATGAGATCGACGCCGTCTTCCGAAACGGCAAGCTGCATCTGCCGGATATGCTCCCGGAGATACTCGATCCGGTAGCCGTCGTGGATGCTGCCGTCCGGCTCGATTTTGTCTTCCGCGCCAAGCCCGTTCTCCACGACAAACAGCGGAATTTCATATCTTCCGTAAAGCTGGTTCAGGGCGATCCGCAGCCCCACCGGATCGATCGACCATCCCCAATCCGAAGCTTTCAGGTAGGGATTTTTGATGGCATTCAGCATGTTGCCTGCCGTGGTCTCCTTCCCCATAGACTCGGAGATCACATTGGAATTATAATAGCTGAATCCGATGAAATCCACTGTACCTTCGGCAAGGGCCTGTTCGTCTTCAAAAGACATCAAATATGGGACTCCATTCCGCTCCAGATATTTCTTCGCTTTTAGGGAGAAACGGCCCCGAACCTGTACATCTGAAAACAGGTAATGTAGGTCCATCGCCTCCATTGCCTTGAACTGATCCTCCGGGTTACAGGTCTCGGCGTAGAAGGTCGGGTAAAGCATCATCATCCCGATTTTCATCTCCGGGTTGATGCCATGTCCCAGCTTCACGGCCTTTGCGCTGGCCAGCAGCATATTTTGAGCCGCCGTATACCGATCGACCATCGGTTTCTCTCCGTCGCGGATTCCGGCCGCCATAACGGGGTTCAGCAGGATCACGTTGATTTCATTGAAGGTCATCCAATACTTCACTTTATCCCGATACCGGCGGAAAACGGTCTCGCAGAACTTCAAATAGCAATCGATTGTTTTGCGGCTTAAAAAGCTACCGTACTTTTTGACAAGACCGAAAGGGATTTCATAATGAGAGAGGGTCACAACCGGCTGGATCCCGTACTTCAGGCACTCGTCAAAAACCGAATCGTAGAATCGGAGTCCCTCTTCGTTGGGTGCGGCCTCGTCCCCCTCCGGGAAAATCCGCGTCCAGTTGATGCTCGTCCGGAAGCATTTGAAGCCAAGTTCCGCAAACAGTCTAATATCTTCTTTATAATGCTCATAAAATCCGATTGCCGTATGACTCGGATAATACCGGCCCTCTAAGACGCCGTCCGTATATTCCCTTGCCTTCTCGCGCGAACCGGCTGTCAGGCAATCGGCAACGCTGACCCCCTTCCCACTTGAACGGTAGGCCCCTTCGCATTGGTTCGCCGCCACCGCGCCGCCCCAAAGAAACGAATCCGAAAATTCCGACATGTGCCATTCTCCTTCCGTGATAAGAGCGGGGAGAAATATACCGTTTATTTCTCCCCACACAGTTTATTAAATCTTTGAAACCGCACGGTAACTTTTAACCCTTTTTCTTTGAAACGCTTTTATCGAGCGCCACTGTCAAAATGAAGGCAACGGCAATGGATGCCGCAATAGCAACGCAATACCATGCAAAGTTTATTGTTGCCAGCCAACCGCCAAAGGCGAGGATGCCGGTAAAAGCAAACTTGGTAGTTGCAACATCAAAAATGCTGCAGATGAGGCCTCCGGAAGCTCCGCCGAGAATCAGCGATAAAAGGTACTTTTTATTTTTGAGCACAATGCCATACAAGCCAGGTTCGGTGATGCCGGAGAGTGCATTGACAAACGCTGCGGAACCGGCCGTCGCCTTCTGTTCCTTGTCCTTCGAAATCCAAAGAACCGCGAGGCAGACGCCTATCAGTGCATAGTTACCCATACCGCCGGCTGCCAGGCCATATTCATGTCCCTGCTGGGCAAGGACAGCAAGTTGAACCGGAATAACGGCCCAGTGCAGACCCAGCAGAATAATAATGATGAAGAACGCGCCGAAAACGATGTCCCCAAGAAGCCGGAAATGAAATAAGGCGTTGTACGCAAGAACGATCCCGTTCCCAAGAAGGCCGCCTATGGGACCGATTACCATGATGGAAAGCGGAACCAAAACTGCTAGGCAGATCAACGGTATCAAAATGAACTGCAACACCTGCGGGAGCACTTTCTTCAGCCATCTTTCCAGGTAACTCATGCAGAAAACGGCAAGCAAAATCGGAATGAACGAAGAGGCGAAGTTAAATGCAGTAAATTTAATGTGGAACATGTAGATGCTTTTGCCCGTCTGGAGCATGTCAGCGAGGCCCGGATACATTAAGGAAGCGCCGAGGACCGCCGCCACATACTGGTTGCACTTGAAGTGCTTCGCCGCTGTAAACGCCAGCAGAATCGGGAAAAAGTAAATTAAAGAATTGGAAATCGCGTAAAATGCCTGGTACGTGACGCCATTAGCACTTACGACCCCTGCTTTGACGAACAGTGCGAGGATTCCGCCGATGATACCGGCCGTAGCAATGATCGGTATGTACGGCGAAAATACCGTTGACATCAGGCGAGTGAAACGATCCAGAATACCGATTTTTTCCGGCTTTGCGTCCTCCACCGCTGCATCAACTTCCCCGGCACCGGCAATGCCGGTTAGTTCTACCAGCATGTCATACACATCGGCCACGTTCGTGCCAATCAGCACCTGATACGTTCCAGCCCCGATTTGTGTTCCCAACACACCATCGATTGCCTCTAGCGTTTTTTTGTCCACAAGGGCCTTTTCCGCCAAAGTAAAACGGAGCCTTGTGGCACAATGAGTCACGCTTTTGATGTTCTTCTTTCCGCCAAGCGCTTCAACAATGAACTCTACCATTTTTTCGTAATTCGCTGACATAAAAAATCCTCCCCTTTTAAATTAATATTTCTACGCCGTTTTTTGAGGCCGGCGAACCCCCCCTTTATAAAACCTTGCTTCTACCTGACCTCGATCACTTTTTCCAACTCCGATACTAGCTTTCCCGTAACGGCTACGATTTCTTTGTAATCGTGGGAATTCGTGATGATGACCGGCGTAATAACATCGTAGCCGGCTTCTTTTACCGCTTTCAGGTCAAACTCGATCAATTTCTGGCCGGCGTGCACCTCGTCTCCTTTACTAACAAACCCTTTGAAATACTTGCCCTTTAGGTCAACCGTATTAATCCCAACGTGAATCAATACCTCCATCCCCTCTGGTGAAGAGATTCCCACGGCGTGGCAGGATTTTGGGGCAACCGTGACTTTGCCAGATATCGGCGCATAAATAGTATTTGCATCCGGCTCAATAGCCAACCCTTTCCCCAAAAGCCCTTCGGCAAACATTTTATCGTCGACCTCGGAAAGTGGCTTCGCAGTCCCGCTGACCGGGGCATAAACACAGTTCTTTTCCGAGGTGATGGTCGGTTTCTTTTTAAAAATATTAATCATGTTCGTTAGTCCTTTCGTTTGCGCACGCGCGAGATATTAACCGCCAAATAGGCTAATTCATCATCGTCCAGTTCGTACTCATAATCTTCCCGAATATAATCGGCGATTTTCATGCTACACTCTATTTCCTTCGGAAAAGCAGTTTTGATCGCATTGTTAAATGAATCCGGCTTTGAGAGGTTATGCGTTCGGTTCATCACGTTATTGGCAATAAACTGGAGATGTGAAATCAACCTGCGGAGGTTGATATTCTCTTCTTCCATCCGAATTTCCCAAAATTCACCGATAATATCAAGCGCCTTTTTTACAAGCTTAGTTACTTTCATCGTCGTGTTCATGGCCGTATTGGTCTCCGCATTAACAATATGAAAGGCAATGAACCCAGCCTCATCTTCCCCTAGGTCGGTGCCTAACTCTTCTTTTACCAAGGAAACAGCATATTTACCGACTGCAAATTCCTTGGGATAAAAGAGCCTGATTTCGTTAATCATTGGGTTAATAATCTCAATCCCTTTGGAGAGGCGGAAGATGGCATAATTCACATGGTCCGTCAAAGTAACATAGAGGTTGGGATTCAATTCCGTCAGTAGATTTTTCTGAGCGAAATCAATGATGTCGCCGCACACTCGGAAACAATTCTCCGGAATGTCCTGAAGGAGCCCCTGCAATTCTTTGATGGTCTTGCCATTGTTGATTCTGTAGATTTTTTCAATTTTATTATCTGGAATCAAGCTTCCTCTGTTCTTTTTGTAGCCGATTCCGACTCCGTTCACCACGACTTCATTCCCATCGTCATCAATGGCGGCAACATAGTTGTTATTAATTAAATTAGAAATAAACATAACTACCTGCCCTTCAAGTTAAAAAATAAAAAAAATACCAAATGTAAGCAGTCGAATGACTGGCTTACATTTGGTATTGCCTGATTTAACAGTAACAAGCCTATGAAATTAAAATGTAATAGAATTTTATCATTACAATACAAAGAATACAATTGGCAAAACGAACAAATTGTGCATTCTCTATATGTGTAGTTTCATTAAAGTTAAAAGTGATTTTATTAATTTATAAAAATATACGACACAGTCATCCTCAGCTAAACTCTTAAGAGGTATCTGAAAGTTTAGACAAATGAAAGGATGAAAATTATAAATCAAAGCATTAACCTCAGCAGATTCCCTTTAAAGATCCGAATCAAAATGATTTGGCACTAAATTTACTTTCCTCCGTCAAGACCGAGACGGAAGGAAATGATAAAACCCTCATATTCCTTTTATTTCTGATTTGGAGAAATGATCGGACAATCAAAAAAGATTGACGATACAATTGGGATCATAATAGCAATTTGCTCCCTGTATAACTTATTCGATGAACAAAATCTTTTTGGCCCTGGCCAATAAAATACTTAGAAAACATCTCCGGCAGTTCCAGCACCGCCTGCTCCACGGTCTGCCGGATGAAGTCTTTATCCGCGTGCTGGATTCTGCCGCGGATGGCGTCGGTGACAAGTTCATCGGTCAGTAGGATGTCCTGTTGGCGCAAAATGTCCTAAATACGGGTATATAAGGTGATGGTGCTCATTCGCAGACTCGCGCAGGTGGAGCGGTTCAACCCGGACGGTGATGAGCGGTACGGTTAACCGGGGCAGAAATGACGGCTCACAGAATCTCGAAATGATTGAGCACCCTCTCCTGTCGCCGGACGAGCTCCAATCCATGCCCAAGGGCAGATTCGTTGTGACGAAAACTGGCGCTTATCCCATGCGGACCAAGCTCAAGTTGTTTAAGGATTGGGATATCACCTTCGGCGAGCCTTATGAGGTGGAGGAAAAGTCGGCCCGGAAGGTGAAGTACTCCGATCGGTTCGAGCTGGAGGAAGAACTTATCCGCAGGAATGCTGCTTACACGGCAGAACCAGATATGGCTGAAGGTGAAGCCAATACATACGGTGGGATTGAACATGCGCCTGCGCAGGAGATAAGCGGTTTCCCGCGGAGAAAAGATCCTGTCCGAATCGAATAGGAGTGATTTTACATGGGCTATTTTACATCTTTGTATTCTTCAGAGCTTCCTCATCGAGCGGTTGCTGTTTTCATGTATCTGCGTGACCGTGCTGACAAGGACGGTAAATGCTACCCGGCGATCGGCACCATCGCCCGGGAGTTGAAGCTATCCAAGAGCACAGTCAAACGGACTATTTCTGATCTTGAAAAAAGTGGCCACCTCCGCAAAGAGCCGAGATGGCGGGAAAACGGCGGAAAGTCCTCAAACCTGTATCACATAAAATAATGCTGGAAAAGGCACCACTCCCGCCAAGGCGAAAGTCTGTCCACAGATGAACCGTGGAATGGTTCATGGTGAACCATGAAGGGGAAGAACCCACTTAAAGAAGGGTTAACTGCAGAGAAATAAGCGTGTTCAAACCAGAAAGCCAATTTTTATGTTGAAAAATGACGAATATAGACAATTTTGGTCGGAAAGAAAATTGATTTTTTATAAAAAAGGACTTGACCTGGTCTCGACACCAGGTGGTAACATTTATACAAAATCTGAAAAATAAGCACAGATAACATAAAACTAAAATCCAATAACGTTAGCAAAACCGTCGAAAGACGGCGACGCAAAACTACGGGTCTAATGTTTTGAACGATGACCGCCGAGTTGCAACAGAGAGGTCAGAGCCCGCAGAGGTTCTGACCTCTTCATGTTCTGTGAGCCAGAGCTTTTTATTCTCGTTTTTGATTGACATGAGGTATCGGGGCGTAACCTCCTCGCACCCAGCTGGTTTGATGTTGTCGACATCAACAGTTAGCCTCAAATGACAGTTTGCTGTTCCTTAATATTTTATGAAAGGCTGTGTGGGTTCTACATTTAAAGGAACTATAAGAGCATATTTGCTTAAGTAAAACATCATACTTAAGGTCACAGCCAAACTTACTTAAAAAAACCGTAAGTTTGGTGGGTGTACTCCTGTGCTGACTTTTCAGAAAGCCCTCCAGGCTGCGGTTTGGAGGGCTTTCTATGTTTTATTTATACTCATTCGAAAACATCAGGCCGCTGATCTGCGGCCTGGCATAATGAAGCAGACATCAACATTCTTATTTTATTTGTAGCAGGTATTGATGCGCTAAAAAAAGCCTAAGCTTTGCAGCGGAAATTTCTGATTGCTTAGGGGAGCTTTTAGGACCCAAGATCAGGAACTTTGAGTACACTTTTTTGGCATCTTGCCAAATAGGCACTGCTTTGTTTATTCGTCCCATCGGCTGCCTTCCTTGCATTATAAAATGGGGCGAGTTTCTCGGCCTAATACCGCACTGCCGATCCCCACCTTCGTTTCTGACGTTTGATCTTTCAAAACTCAGAAATGAAGGAAAGGCTTAATTGATGAGCTCTATGCCGATCTGCTGGTTTATAAGAGAAGACAGGATGCAATTGCTACAGAATTCCCCGGCTATAACCCTGAAGGCTATGTATTTATTCAAGCGGCCGGAAGCCCATTTGATCCCCGTTACATATCAGGATCTTTTCAAACGCGAACTGAAAGCCGCAGGCATCACTGACGCCAACTTCCATAGCCTTCGTCATACATTTGCAACCCGCGCAATCGAAAACGGCATGGATATCCTGGTGCTCTCCAGAATTTTAGGTCATGCCAAGCCATCCACAACGCTGAATATGTACGGACATGTGCTGACGGAGCATCGAACAGAAAGCATGCAGAAAATCAGCAGTCTATATAAACCCGCGCAAACTCCGAAACCAACAGAGCAGGCGACCCTGCAAGAGGATCAGAAAAACAGCGGCCCCATATTGCAGTTTTAACTGTCAAAAAAAGAGCGGCTATCCACCACATGAAAAAGGATAGCCGCTTGTGTTTCGCTTTAAGCTGTCAAAAATGAGCTTAAAAAAGATAAGCAGTCAAATAAGCAGTCAAAACCGAAATTTCTGCTGCTTATGTAAAAAGTAGAATGGCTTGAAACCTAGGTTTCAAGCCATTCTTTGTGGTTGCGGAGGGACGCTCCCAAGCCTACCTACGATTTTATTCGAGTATTATCGCGATATTTCGCAAAAGTAGTATTGACAAATCGAACAAATGTGCTATACTAAGTTCGATGTTGATCATTCCATTCGATCATCGTCCACGTTCGTTCCGCACGGCCCTATACTTTTGGTAGCGAGAAGTATAGGGCACTTTTTATAAGAAAAGGTTGTTAATATGAAAGAAATATGCGCTTGGCCGGCCGGCTATGCCATTTTAGTTAAGAGCACGACGCAGATTCCCTCTCCGTTTGAATTTCTCGTTGAAGTCGATGGGTATCGGTTTTTTCAAACTCCAAACGGAAAGTATGCAATTGAAGAATAAAACTCGCTGATTGACTCAGCGAGTTTTTTATTTATATTATTTCTCCGCTGCCGTTTAATGTAAAGTCTATTCTAAGGGAGCAATCCAGCGCGTTTGCAATATCAAGCAAATCTTTTTCTGTAAAATTATCTCTCTTCATTTTATTATTCAAATTTTGTGGACTTATCCCCATTCTTCTCGCCAACTCAGCTTCAGAAATATTTCCGCGTTTTATTAAAATAATCCGTATTTTTTCTGTCAGACTCACCGCAATCACGTCCTTTGTTTTAATATACACTATTAAGTTTATTATGTCAATAATCTATTTATTAATTCAAAAAATATTTTATAATATCATCAATTTTTCATTGACATTATAAACTAATTAGTGTATAATATAAACATAAAGTTAAGGAGGTGATAAACATGCAGAAGAAAAAGAAAAGCAGCAACGAGGTTGAGCGCTCCACAAAAGTCATCAACCTAATCACTGCTTTAGTAAATCTCCTAATAACCTTGATTCTCTTGTATGAGAAATTCAAAAGGTAAAAGGCGGGAAGCTTAAAAACTTCCTGCCAATATAATAGATGATTAATTCGGAGGTGTCAATATGAATTATATAGTTTATGGATTGATTATTCTGGCTTTGGGGCTTTCGGTTTGGAATATCGTAAGAATTTTAAAGAGCCGGAGGAAGTAATCCGCGTCGGGCAACGTTCCCGGCAGAAAGGTTGAGATAGCATGAAAACGGCCTATGATTCTTTTAAACATTCAGCTTGTTTTAACTGTGCATATTGCAAAGAGATGCAATTGCCAGAAAGCGAAATCGGTATGCTCGATATACGCAAAAATGGAGTCGTAAAAATATGGTGCTATGCTGCAAATGATGTAATACCTATAATGATAGCTATGGAAAAGGAGGAATGCCCATACTTTGTGGAAGCTGAAAACGAATAATCGTAAGGCTTCGCCACCGGCCAGACGGGCAGAAAGGAAATTGCTATGAAACACGGTATTATGGATATGATTGTTGAGACAATGAACGAGCAACTCCCAGAGGGCGAAAAAGTGGAACGGCTACACAATGAGCCTGAAATGGAATGTGGGGATGGCCGTTGGAGAAAACTTAACGGGAAATACGCGCCGAAGCATAAATAAAAAATCCCCCGTCAGCCAAACGGCTAGCGGGGGATTTCGGTATTCAGGATAATTAATTTATGCCGCTGTCAGTGTTCCTGTTTTCGGCAGAGCGAATACCGCAGCCTCTACGCAACCCTCAATAACCTTTTGGACGTCCGGCGTTATCTCGATATTTGCAGCGGTTAAGCAGTTTACCACAAGCTGTACGGCCTGTTCTTTTCGCTGCTCTTTCGTAACCGTCCCGGCTTTGTAAAGCTGTTCCGCAGCGTCAACACCTTTTCTCGCCCAATCGATAATATTACCTACAAGAGCGACGCCCGGAACGTCCGGGAGTATCGCCTGTACTCCGTCTGCGATCTTGTCCGCCGTTTCTAGCCCCTCCTGCGCGGTGTCGATAATCTGCTCGGCTTTTACTCCCTTTTTCTTGAGCAGCGGAATAAATACGCCCACTGCTAACACAAACCCAGCGGCGGCGGCCGCAATGATCGCGAGAATTTGAATGTTATTCATAAATATGCCTCTTTCCGCCGGTTCTACCGGCTTAATTATTCAACTTTTTCAAAGGTTATTCCATATTCTGCGCCGGGGATAAACTGTTTTGCTGCTCCTAAATTGATTGTTCCGATCTCGATCTTTCCATAGGGAGTATAGCGAAAAAATTCTTCATTTTCCGCGCTCCCATGCGTCACGGGTTCGAGTGTGATTTTTGCCCCGTCTACTGTAAGTGCTTTTTCGATACATTTGAATTTTGCTTTTACCATGAAATTTTTCTTCTTTCTGCCGGTTTAACCGGCTATTATTTTTTATCGTTGACAATTTCGTCAATCCTGTGGTGTGCCTGCGCTGCGGAGCTTTCGACTTTTGCCAACCGCTCCCCGTGGTTTCCTAAGATACGGTCATGTTCTGCAACATTTCCTTGCAGCCCTATGACTATATCTAATTTCGCGTCTACGCTGCCCCTCCATTGCGCGTCGGATGAAACGCGCTTATCCCGCCCCGATAACCACCCCGCAAGCCCCACAAAGCAGCCAATTACCGCGATTAGTGCGCCAATTTCTACCGTTCCCATGCTGTTACCTCCTATTTCATCTTAACGACAAACTGCTTTACGTCATTGATGTAAATACCGGTTGCCTTTTCCGGCTCCCCTATGCCGACAATGTAATAAAAATAGTCCTGCCCGCTTTGATACCTGGGCAGTAAAGTAATAACTCCCGCGCTGCCTGCGTTGACTTTCGGAGCGCTCGAGGCTGTTACCTTAAACTGATAGGATTGTCCGAGCGTGAGTGTAACGTCTGTTGTGGTATCACATTTTACCGTTTGCTCTGTGACGTATTCGATCCACGGGATTTTAAACCAATACGTCCATGGCCGATCTTTCACACGGGTTTTCACTACGCCGTAATATGTTCCCCTGGCCTCGATTGCCCATCCTCCGCCGATATACACCCCGAAATGGCCGTTCATGTGCAGGCAGATTCCCGGCACCTCTGGCAAGGTTGAAATAGGCCCTTTTTCTTTTGCGTTGTTGAATGATCCGTTCGCACTGGTATCGTAGGCCGTGTTGTACTTCGGATTTTGACCATACCCATCGGACATCATATAGTATTTCAGCAGCCCGATGCAGTCCGTCACGCGCTTCCCATTCCATTTTTCACCCATCGTTCGCATCGGGCCGCCCGCCAGATTCGCGTCCGGATACCGGGCGGCGCATTGATCAAGCAGGCTCTTTGTGCAAATCTGCCCGAGCGTTCCGTACACATATCCTGTTCCGGCCGAAAGAGCCTGGCTACAAAAAGCAGCCAGGCCAATATTTGTTTTCTTCATATTTTTACCTCCTATAAATTAAAGCAGCTTGTACCTTGGTTTATCCTCGCCGAATAACCAGTATCTAAAGTAATCATCCAGCACAATCCCCACCGCCGAAAGAAAATACCATCCAACACTGGCCGGCAAACATATTTGGCCATAAAAATTGAGTGGTACGTTTGAGTAATCCCAAACATGCCACCCAAGATTGATATTTACAATATATCCGGTAATTAATTCAAGAGCAGTAATGATGATGGTACCTATCAGCATTTGCAACAGCAACGGCGTTTTCCACGGCAAAAACCGGTTGATATATCCGAGCGCCAAAAAACAAAGTCCGCCCAGCAGGAACATAGTCCAGTGCGAATACCCTCGGTATACGACTTCCATCAATATGTAGATTCCCCCGCCAGCCGCGAACAGGGACAGATTTTTTAATATCTTTTTCATGCTGTAATTCCCAGGACGGAATTGAAATTGGCTTGCAGATCATCCGGGAGATTTGTAGTATAGGTAATCGCATTGATTTCCTGTGCGGTTGTGCAGCGTCTAATCCACACATTCAGGTGATTGCAAAGCGTCACATTTTTCGTGATATAGGCTTTTGCTGCCGCATATACGGCTTTGATTTCGTCTGCCGTAAACTGTCGGCATAGTTGCTCATCGGCGTGATACGGGACGGAAATCCCACCCTGCGCGACAGCTTCAACCAGCGCCGTAAGGTTCGTTTGATCAGCCATTGTCAGACTAAAATGCTCAATGCCCTTTGAATCCTCTACATCGACACCGGAATAAATCGTCTGTTCACAGGCATCCGAAATTTCAGACAGTTTCGCGGCTCTGATCTGCTCTACGTAATCTGTGTCAGCCACCTTTTCTTCTTCTGTCCGCTCGATCGGCCTGCCATCTACCAGTTTGTAATTCGCGCAGCCGTTTTCATCCACCAGCGGCTTGTCAAAATAATTATTCTGCGCGTGGGCGTATTTATCACCTTCACCTTCATCAATCTGCACCCAGTCCACCGTGTCAGGTAGAAAAACAGAACTATTCACGGCAATGATATTTTTATCCTCATTAATCTGTGCATAGACTGTAATTGTATTATCCATTGACTGCCCCCCTAATAAATCTCAGAATCAAGCCAAATATCTGCATTACTATCAGCATGACCTTCTGCATCATATATTCCTGCTGCTAATGCTGAATCTAGGGAAATACCTAATTTCATTGCATGGTCAGCCATTTGATCTGCTGAAACATTAGTTATATTAGGACGATCAACGCCGCACCATATTACACCTTTCAATGTAGGCGTAGGCGGTATTCTCATTCTTACCGGAAGAGGAATAATTAATGATGCAGATTGAGTACCATAACCTACGACTGTACCGATATATGGATATCCAACAACATTGGTATTCAGTCTCTGAAAATACCTACGACAATCTGATAGTTCTTCCGAATATAGACGCGGTGAAAATGATGTCGGGACAGAACCAATTTCAAGTTTAATCCACTCTATTTCTACCGTTGGATTAACTGCGTCGGTAGTCCCAAAACACACTCCAAATTTGGTTGCACTCGATGGCAAAGTTATTTTTGATTGTACAATTAAAGATGTATCTGTCGGATTTGATACTTTGCCTATGATATCGGAGCTGTCGATTTGAAACCCAATTGTACCTTGTTTAATTTTTGTACTAAGCGTAACCTCTTTACCCAATAAATACGAAAAATCTTCTACCCATTGGGTAAAGAAAGCCCACGACGTGGCACCGCTTATTTTAAAGCCGCCATTTGCATTGAGTTTTGAAACATTTACGGCTGCATTTAAATTTGTCCCTATAAACCGATCCGCTGTATAAACAAAGGTTGCACCTGTAAAGCTCGTTCCTCTTTGCCACACTGTGAAGTCGCCGTTGATTAATAGATTTGGATTGCTTGCGCCTACATCAGCAGCATTCGTCCCATGCGGATTTCCGGTACTCTCGCGGTGGTTTTGCGCTTTTTTCAGTTCCGTATCGATGATATCCATATTCCCATCCGGCACACCGACATCGTAATAATCATTACTTCCCGGTTTTACTAAGCCATAGTTTGTTGTTTGTGTTGGCATTAAGTTCCCTCCCCGTTCCTAATTTGAGCATGCGTAAATGATGCCAGTTGAGCATGGGTATATTGTTTTAGCTGGTTGTGCGTCATATAGGTGTAAATATAAGTATAAGCAAGGTGAGCCGGTTTAATTTCCTCAATGGCCGCTGTCAGATCGTCCATGTTTGGCGGGATTCCAATTGTTCCTGTAAATTTCACGTCGAACCGGTATTCAGCCGCATGTTCGTCAACATCTACGACACCGTTCGAAAAGCTCTCCGCCACATTTTTTATCATGGATTTTGTGGTGACTCCCTGCGACCGGAGTTTACTCTCAATTCGGCTACGCCGAAATTCAATCTGCTTCGATACATCCGTTTTTATCGCCAGCCCTTTTTCCCACAAAGCAAGTCCCCAAGTCGCAGTTTCAACGTTCAGCTGAAGCATCAAATCATCTTTTGTGTCCTGAATCTGTTCAATCTGCGTGTTAAAAGCATTTTGCAAATCCATGATCTCATTACTGTTTTTATGGTAAGGCGGCAGCATATCAAAAATTCCGTTTGCCTCCTGAATCGGCATATAGCTGACTGTCATATCGGCGCCGACATCGTTGGTGATCCGCGTGTAAGGATAAAGGGTTTGGATTTGCTGGGGTGTTGCTGTAATCGTCTGCGGTGTGGCAAGTTCATACAACACAGTGATCGGACCGCCCGCTGCATATTTAGACGCCAGCCAAGCTTTAATTTTTACTTTAGCCTGAGCATCCGTGTCAGTACTTACAATTCCGGTGTATGTATTTGGGACTCTCACGAAGTACATGTTGCCGCCGCCATCAGTACCCCATACGCCCATTTGAGTAGTCTGATTTTCGAATTGATCACAAACCACATTCTGAGAATTCACTTTGCCCTTAACACTGATCAATAACGTGAAATCACAACTATCTGTTGTGCTTCGATGAAAATATGCCACGGATTCCGTTCCGGTTATAACAACTTTTCCCGTAACGCGTGTTCCTGTTCCGGCAACCATTTCAAATGTATCATGCTTCCCGTCAGGCAGACCATATAGCGTCTGCGACAATACATAATCATGCGGTGTTGCGCCGTCGGATGCAGTAACTTTCGTTGTGCCTGTCAGCGCGTATAAGTTATTCGGGGATTTTGTTCCCGTTCCGATTTCAACCGCCTTTCCGTTTACAATACAGTTCTTCAAAAACGGATGACCATAAAGCACAGCATTTTTTATTTCTATATTTGACCCGTTTAATGTAATCACGATACTGTCACCGTCCCGATCACCGGCACCTGATCCGCCGCGACGGTAATATTTGCGGTACCCCCGTTTGCCTTCAATTCGGTGTAGTCCGTCACGCTGTCAATTCCAAGCAAAATATAGGCAATCTGGTTGAAAAGTACCTGATACTTTACAAAGGCGATGCTCTTCAGGTAATTATCTAGCTTTTCGGAAAATTCAGCCTGAACCGTTTCTAACGTGGTACCGGATTCAATGGTTACGCTGGCGGTTACATTTATCTGCAACGCGGCGGCGCTTTCCACCGTGATTTCCGGCCCGATTGGCCGGTTTTCTTCAATATGAGCGGCGCAGGCGGCTACAACATCAGCGCTTACCGGCTGCCGGTCCGCTCCGACAATCATCACCCCAACCGTTCCCGGGCCATTCACAAGCGGCGTTACCTTTACCGCGCCGACGCCGTCCACTTCCAGCGCCCATTGTTCATAATGATGCACGTTCCCGCTTGTAGCCGGTTTTTGCCGATAATTGTAATAACGGTCCACAAGGCTTTTATCGCTTTCCGGGTCTGTTCCTCCGGTTGCTGCGGCTGCATTCGTTACAGCAGACAGTCCGCCAATGCTGTTGTATTGGTTCGTGATGCTTCCGGCCGGAACGTTATAGGATTCCCCGGCTTCCATGGCATTCGCTGTTACAGCGGCGGTGCCTGAAGCGATTGTAACCGCGCCGGCTGTCTCATATTCCAACCCGTCAAGCGTTAAAAAAATAGTGCCCGCTTGGATAACCGTTCCGTCCGTTCCGGTTAAAGTAAGTTCTGCATGTGCCTTGGTCCCCGGTTTGCGAATAATCCCGTGTTCCCCCGCCCGCTTATCGATATACTCTCCGGATGTTTCATCCACGTAGGCAATTGGCAGCAAAGCATTCATGGCGACATAATTTTTCCAAATCTGTGTTGCCGTCGGGCTTACCAGTTTATTAGTGTAGCTTCCTTCTCTGGTATCCGCCGTGGTAATATCCGACAATATTTCTTGTTTAATGCTTTCCGGCGTAATATCCTCAAACACTTATATCAGCCTCCCCGTAAATTGTCACCAGCGTTCCCGTAATGCCCAAAATCCCGTCCTTAAAATCCACCACAACGTTTTTCACGTCGGTGATGTAAGGATTGATTAACAGGCATTCCCTCACATAGCGCGCTGCTTCGGACTGCTTCAGTTCGTCCGAAAAATTCTGTCCGACAAGGGATTCCGTTTCATTCCCATAATCCCATGTGAAAATTTCATACCGGAATCTTTCTGTGTGCAGCGCGTTCCATGCCCAAACTAAAACAGCTTCTTTTCCTTCAACCATGACCGGATTCCCGTTTTTGTAAATTGGCGTGTTATTTTCATAATCCCACGCGACTTCTTTGTACATGGGTAGCTCTGTATCGGTTTCCACTGCCTGAGGTTGGATGATAGGAAAAAGACTGCTCATACGCTCACCAACTTACATAAAATAATAAACCGCTGGTCCTCTTCAAAAGGAACCAACAAAACACTGTCTCCGCTGTTCAGCACACCTATTGCATTGTTTTTTAGTAGATCATCAGCTGTTTGTACCGTGTCGCTGACTTCAATTTTTAGTGGAGATACGCTGATCACGGTACCAAATCGGAAGGTAACCGGCACCTGTCCGCTGGCCTGTGCTCGAATCATTATCAATAATTTTTGATACGGATTATCTTCCATCTAAATCACTCCAGTGCAATTCTTACTTTTGATGCAGGTTCAGTCTTGCTGCCATTTGCATTTGGTAAGGCTCCGACGTCTTTTTCATCCATCATGTTTTTAAAATTGACAACCAGCTTATTCAGGTAAATTCCGTTTTTCCATGTGTGAACGTCTGAGTCAATAAAAAACAGGCCATAAAGGCCTGTATATGGTTCGCGAACTACTACCGTTCCCCCGGTGACGTTCGCAATATTTCCAAGGTTATTCAGAGTGATTTTCTGTTCCACTCCGTTGTCATCAAGCGTTTTCTGCGCTTTTGAGGTTACATCTTCCTTTTCCGGCTGTTTCAGGTAATCCTGCATAACCCCATAAAGCTTAATGGCTTCTGTATTTTTCATGATTTTCACCAGTTTGTCATCTTTATTATAAATAGCAACCTGATTAATCATGTTTTCAATGCTTTCCGAGGTAGTGGCATCCATGAGGTTGGAGCTGCCCTCAATTACCAGCGTTGTATCCGTAACCTTTTTTTCAATGACGCAAAGTGAAGCGCCGCGAAATACAATATGATATTTTTTCTTAGTTACCGCTGATGCGAGCGTATATGCGGTTTGAATAATATCATACAGACTACACCCGAGGAAATTGCGACTTATCTTAACTCCTGTTGCAACAATTTCCCCGACTGTTATGCCAAAATCAGCGCAAATTCTTCGAGTAATTGCTTCCGGTGTTACATTCACAAATTTGTATGAGGTTTTGCTTTTTAAATAAAATCCGCGGTCAAAACATCCAAAATCAATTGTACTTCCATTGGTGCTCTTTTGCCGGCTAAAAACAAATCCCTCAAACAACGTTGTATTGTCCTGCATAAAAGTGACTGCGTTTCCCATCTCGCATTTCACAATAGGGATACTCTTATCAGTAGGGGAGGAAAGCATTCCGAAATCAAGGCTTCTGGCGCGCTGCTGATAATTTCCGGCCCACGTGATGGTTGGCGCAAGCTGATTGACGTCATAAGTCCCGTCGCTGTTTTTTATTAAAAGCTTCAGCATTCACATACCCCCTTGAAAATTCCAAACGTTTGGGATTTTGCTGATTTACAGCTGACTTTTTGACGGCATTTTCAGCGTGCTTCCCACTTTAATCAAATTAGCATTTTTAATCCCGTTGTATGCTGCGAGCTTTGAGTACAGAGTAGCATCACCGTAAAATTTACGGCAGATTGCGCTGAGCGTATCTCCGCTCTTTATTGTGTAAGCACTTGTTTGTGCCGCTGGCCCCGCACTTAAACTTCGGCTGATACTTCCACTACCCGAAGATGTCGTCTGCACTTTTACAACCGCAAGCTCCCGCTGTTCCCGCATAGTCAATGTAGCGTACACATCATTAGTCCCGTCTTTTTCTCCATATTCAATGTTTTCCATCTTGACTGGCAGATTGATCGATGTTCCGGAAACGATATACCGTAGCAAAGGTTTATAATCACAGTAATTCAGAAAGATTTTTACATACTCGTATGGATCTATTGTATTTGCAAAATTATTGAATGGGTAATACCGTGCAGGAAACATGCATGGTATTTTGATCGTGGCAAGTGTCGGATACCCGAAAACATTTACATCACCGAGTGTATGAATATTAATTGTCTCAACTTTGATTCCATGGTCGACCGAAAAGCTCTCCGGGGTAACCGGCAATGCCAGTTCACTATTTAGCTCTGTGTTTTTAAAGATGAGTAACCGAAGCATGATCTCCCTCCTTTCAGGCATAAAGAAAGCGACTGCCATGAGGCAGCCGCTTGAATCCTTATTCTTTATATTGCACTTAAAATTTCACCTTTTTTTGATTTATATTCATCCTCTGAAATTAAAGATTGCTCATATAAATCTTTTAATTTTTGCAATTTGAATTTTATGTCATCGGGTTTCGACTCTGAACTTTTTTCCTGAACCTTTGGATAGGCTTTAATAAACTCAGAAAACGCCATAATAATAGACTGAGTATTTTTTATATTTTTCTTCTTTGCAAAAAGTGAAGGTACTTTGGCGGTGGATGATATTTTAATCCGCGTACCATTCTCATCTTCCAATAAATTTATAGTGATAAATTCGCCCAATGTGTATTCAGACAGGGTAGAATTGATTTGGATTACTCCAACTGTGCTATCCGCATCCTTAATTTCAAATTCATCAAAAGACTGAATTGCTTTAGCCATAGCTATGAAGCAATCTTCCTTTGAATATTCCATGTGAAGAATTTCTTCATCGGTTAACAGCGGCATATAGTACCCCTCCTGTTTTTCTCTTGCCAATTTATTCCATTATATCACGACTAGGAGAATAATCAATATTAAGATACCGCTGCCACCTTATAAATTTCTTCGACTATTGCACGAACAACTTTGTCAACGTCTGCCTCTTCACGCACCACAAAACTATTTCCAGTTATCGTTACGCTTGGAATATTCTTGGCTGACCGGGCTTCCACAGCCGTATTGACTGTTTCTCCTTCATGCAATATAGCCGGATATCCATTGTAAGGTACCCGGAAAATTCCTGTAGCATTACTTTTTCCGGTGGCTTGTCGCATCAGATAACTACTTCCTTTTCCACCAGATGATTCTTGAGTCTTTGATTGAACGCCAGTGCTGTTTTCCTGCAGATAAGAACTTGCTAAAGTCTGAGACGGTTCAAATTTAAACCTATTTTCTAAAACTCCTTTTGCCAAACCAGTAGAAAACTCCTGTCCCATTTTATACCCTGTATCATAGTATTCAGTATTGAGTGCACTGTTATCTCGTATGCTGGCTGCCAAGTCCAGATCAGATTTTATCTGAAGCTGATATCCTTCACTTGCTTTATATGCATTTTGAGCTATTATCTTGGCTTTCTCAATGTCTCGGGCTGCCTGCAGTTCAGCTTCCTGATCACCTGCGTTTGCCTTTGCCATTTCGGTTTTATAATCAGCAGCAAGGCCTTGCAATTCTTTCTTAATTTTTTCGTTTGTTGCATTATCATCGTCAAATTTTCCCGTAACAGTTCCGGAAGTGACACTGGTATAGGCATTCATCAATAACTGCTTTTGAGCGTTTTCAAGGCTGGCTTTAAACTTTCCTTCCATTGTATAAGCTTCTTTTAACGCACTCCCTGTGGAACCGCTCAGGGTATTAATTTCATTCTGATAGCCTTTTTTTGCTTCTGCATTGTGCCCGGTTCCCTCAGCAGTATTCAGGCTGCTTTCATAAGATTCCGCGCGTTTTTTTATGCCCTCGTATGATGATTGATACTTTGCAACTGAGCCGGCCATTTGAGAATTATGACCCATATAATTATAAAGAGCGTTTGCAACACTTTGTGCGTCCAATTTTCCGATTTTATCTGGCACATCGCTTTCCTTGATATGAAACGCTTCTGATATCGCTTTTCCGGCATCAACTCCGTTTTTTGCAAATGTTCTAAGTGTCCTTAAATTAAAAGTTCCCGCCTCAACAGACGAATCCATCAATGCAGTAATAGAAGAGACCGTGGAGTCAGACCAATCATGCGCGGCGGCAGCTTCGTTTAAATCATTAATTTTCTTTTTTACATTGGTTGTACTTTCTCCAAGGCCCAGCATTTCTTTTGACAGACTTGCCACGGTATCATAGCTTAATTTCGTTCGGCCAACTTCAACGAGTGATTTTTGAAGTTCTTGCGCTTTCGTTGTACTTCCACCTAATAGGGTTGTAAAAGCGCGTAAATCTCCTTCTTTCGTGGAAGCGGATGTTATCCCGCTGGCAAGCCCGCTGGATTCGTTTGATATTATATTGTTATAACTGTCCTGAACAACTGATTTGAAAGCGTCATCCTGCTTCTGAAAATAGCTGCTTGCGGCGTTTATGGTTCCCGCGATTCCACCTACCGCCGCACCGACTGCTGCTCCAAATCCAGGTATGACGGAACCCATTGCCGCACCGGTTGTAACACCGCCTAATATGCTGCTGACTGCTGAACCTGTTTCGTCATTTACAGCAGACGAAAAAAGTGTTTTTGCTGCACCGGAAAGCGAATCGCCCATCATCTTTGTAAGCCCGGCTCCCGCAAGCTTATTCATAGTATCAGCAAGCCCGACATCACTGTTCTTACCGCTTCCGGCACGGTTGTCTGCTTTACTAACCGCATCAGTCATGCTCAGAATATCTTTTTCCGCCTGCTTTGCGTTTTTTGAAACGAGTTCAAGGTTACGCTTTGAGTTATCATAATTCGCAGAAGCAATTTCTAGTGCCATTTTATCGGCTGCACTGCCTGTAGCGGAAAATTGCTTTTCCGCTTCCTTCAATTGGACTTTTGCCTTATCGGTGTCGACCTTTAAACTAATTTTGTTTTTATTCAGCGCATCCAGCTTATCTGAAAGGCCGGTCAAGTCCTTATTAAAAGAGGAATTGGCATTGCGCATGGTTGTGATTGCCTGCGTAAAATTGTCTTTTGCGCTGATTGCTATACTAATATCTCTCCCCATTAACGTCCCAACTCCTCATAAAATTTCTCCATAAAGGCTCGTATCACAATTTTTTCTCCTATGGGATGATTGTAATACGAGCCTGGCATAATGTTTTTATCCC